>CACEWE010000004.1 GCA_902563055.1 uncultured Gammaproteobacteria bacterium
CAAACTTACTCGCTTTAGAGAAAATGTGATTAGTCTTTTTGATACCCTTTAACAGCAGATATACGCCCCTAAACCAGCAAAATACTTTAGCGTATGATTTTATATAGGGTTAAGATGACCTCATAAGAAGGAAATGCCTGTATGTCGTCCCCCCACCTTAATACCCTAAAAACTAAAATAAAACAAAAAATTTAAAATCAAAATGTTTTTTACTCAGTATATATTTCTTTAGGCCAAAAAATAGGGTAATAAGCATTGCCGATACAGCTGTTCCTTCAATAGAGTAAAAGTACGTTGCTACAGGGATAACAACTAATGATACGCATAGTTGCTGAAGATGACTCTTAATTATTATTTTCTCGTAACCACCGTAATGTAAGAAACATGATGCCCCCTTAAATAAAAAGTAAAAACCTTCCTTTAATGTCAATAAAATCAGTATATACTTTGCCTCCATATATTGCTCTCCAAAAAGGCTCAATATCCTCTGATTCCATAAAACAAATACTATAGTAACAAAGAGTACTACTGATATACTCACCTTAAATGCCTTGTTGTAAACTAATTGTAATTCTTTTCTACTTGATTCTAATTGAATGCAACAAGATATCTGGGGTTTGATCCCGATAATATAGTTATCAGCTATCAAATATAATATCGCCACTAGCGGGAATGATACACAATAAATTCCAACAAGATACTCACTTTTTATAATCAATTCAACAGCAAGCGCCTCAATCATAACATTAAACTTTCTAACAAAAGTATTTATAAAATTAAGATTGGTATATTTAGCCCACTCTGATTCACTGGAGTGATCTTTTGTTTTTCTTATAATTTCTATTTGGGCTAAGTTATATGACTGGCAATATAAGGTAAAATAATACCATGAAATAAGCGCTGCAAGACAATAAGCAATGATATAAATAGCAATAATTTGAAAGGACTCTAGATATTCAGATAAATAATATACCGTAGCGTACCCTAATATCAACAAAGCAAGATTAGGGAGAATCTGTTCAAGAAATTGTGATTGCATCGAATGCCTTTGGATATTAATTTTTCTAGCGGCTAACAACGCTAAGACATAAAATGGCGTAGCAGTTAATAAACCCAATGAAAGATGATAGCGTACAAAAAAATCATGCTCTATAAATTCAAACACCGCAACAATAATGGCAAAAAATATTACGAATATAACAAAAAAAACCATACGGGATTTAATAATAGATACGACCCATGACATAAGCATGGGCTTTTCAGAATCATTTAGAACATTGAAATAGCGCACCAAAACATTTTCAGTACCAAACAAACAAATAATTCCTCCTAATTGCAAACACAGTATGGCAATGGAAAAATCTCCATATAATGCTGTACTGACATGATGGGCTATAAATGCTTTGAAGATAATATTTATGACAAGGCTTATAAAAATAAAAAAAATAATCCCGCTAGCAGAATGTATTTTTGTAATATGCTTCATTAACGAATCCTTGACAATAAGGACCAGTATACAATTGAAGGGAACAGCCTTCAAGCTCAGTATCTTCAACTAGTGACACACATACTCCCTTCATCTTTAAACACTATCCTAGGGCTAAAAAAGAGCACAAAAAAAATGCCCCACCAGCAGGCAGGGCATTAATAGTATTGAGCCACAAAGATTTACGATGTCATTTTACAGCTTTCACCCCACTTACTGATAAATGTCACATCAGTATCTTGCGTCAGACGATCAATTTTTGAATTATCACAAGTTAGCTTATGGTCCTTATCAAATTCTAATCCAACAGAGGCAATTCCACTTGTAATTAATTTTGGCGCAAAGGAACTATTAAGCGACGCATAGCGTCCCTCATCACCAGCCCCTACAACTTGTGTTGTGCCGTCTACATAATTAATATCAAAAGCCTTTACCCAGGAATCTTTACTGCGTAACGTAAGCGTATATGATTTCGGCAAGGGGTCAAGTGCAGCAATCTTCTTACAATCGCGACCAGCAAAACCCCAGTTAAAAGCATTCATTAAAGATTGTTGGTTGCTCGGAGGTAGATCTCCAAGCATTTCCCACATAATCGCGCCTTTTAATCCTTCATCTTTTGCATATTGACCATATGTACAAGCATCCTGTGCAGATAAATAACTTATAAATACATTATTAAATCCACCATTTTGAGGGTATTGTTTTTGAATACCCTGTGGCGTAGTGCCATTAAATTTTTTCGCAGTGCTTACTGTAAAGCTTTCTGCATAAGCAGTAGTGGCTGCCACTGTTGTATCTAAGTCATCAGTAAGATGATCTGTTGCTGTAAAACCATGGCCTAGCATATTATTAATAATATATCGGTAGGTAAAGGTTCCAGAACATGAGACTTGACCTGAAGATGGCTTCGTACCTGGAAAACAGTAGTGCGGATCATTAGACTCACCACTACTTGCAATAGGGTCTAGATCACCAGGAAGTATGGGGCGATCATGGTCTGAAATATATTGACCCAAGCCACTATTATCACCTTTTTCTACATCTCCAATAGCTGCTCGCTCATAACTTGGAATGCCAATTCTTATAATGCTCGCAGGAATTTTTTGACCTTCTGCAGCTTTCACTGCATCATCGACAGAAAATTTAGAATAGTCATCATTATGCAAATTACTACTGTAGCTTGTTGTATCACTAAATGCCCCAGAAAAATCATAGGTCATCAAATTAACCCCATCTAACTCTTTAATAATTGGTGTATCCCCTGCCACTAAAGCCGGGCCAATAATATTTTTAATCAACTTAGGATCGGCCTGAATAGTAAGTGATACGTTTAAAGTTTTTAATTCTGCATTACTTTTAATAGCAGTAACAATTTTGCTAAAAACCCCTTCACTAAAAAACTTATTAAACTTGCTATGATCACTATCATCATCAGGGAAATTATTTTCAATATCTAAATCAATACCGGTTATATTATCAAATTGTTCTGTATCAAATTGTTCTTTTATAGCTTGTAGGCTTTTTACAAATGTATTAATAGCACCTTCCTTCTTAAATACGTCGTAATAATTTACACTTGTAATCCAACCACCAATACTAATATTAAAAGCTTTAGATGCTTTATGCATTTGGTTTTGCGCTGCATCAAAATTTCCATAATGTAGGTTTTTAGACTCTGCCCCATTACAAATCTCAGAATGGTTCTGACAAAATTTTCCTTCACTTTTTTCACCTTCATCATTTTTTAAATCTGCCCAAGCATCAGAAAACTGTAAGGATCCATTTTCATCAACTTGCAAAAATGCATAGCTTAAGCCATCAATAGCGCGTACTTTGTCGCGAAAATCTTGATTGCTTTGACTGTTTAAGTCAGGAGCTTGCTCCACACATCCCTCATTAATAGGAACACCAGGAGCTGCAGCTCCTGCAACAGGGTAGTTTGGCTCTGCTATCGCGTGACCAGCCTTTGACTCATCACCACCTTCTGCTCTAGGATTACATGGGTTATTAAAATATACGCTGTAATTGGTATAGTATGCCTCTACTGCAGGAGCTGGGGCATCTGCTAAAGCAAAAGAACTTGCCAATGCGGCTACACAGAGTATGGTGGTTTTTTTGATGGTTTGCGATTTCATAAGCGTCCTTTTTTTAAAATAGAAATTAAATCGGCCGCATTTTAACCTAAAAACGTACTAAATGCAATATTTTTATATTATATTTATTTATTGACATTTTGATGTAAACACATACCTAACCCCCTCATGGCTTCACAAGATCTTTGGAACTTCTAGTATTTTAGCGAGATATTTTTTTTGAGATCTAGAAATTTTAGACTACAATTAGAGTATAGATGCAAAAAATGAGGGGAAAAGTGATGAATGAACATGAAAATGAGCAATTAAGCTTACAAAACCAATTTTTGGTAGCCTTGCCTACGCTAAAAGATTCCTTGTTTTCTGGCGGTTTAGTCTTTATATGCCAGCACGATCATTCTGGATCTATGGGCTTGATAGTGAATCAAAAAACCAATACCTCCTTAAAACAAATTCTTGATCACTTAAGCATTCCAACTCAAAAAATGCTCGATAAACACGACAATAGTGTCTTAGCCGGTGGTCCTATTCAACAAGATAGCGGTTTTGTGATTCATAGAAATCGCGGCGCAGCATGGAAAAACTCTTTTATTGTTAGCCCACATATCTCTATTACCACCTCCAAAGATATTTTAGAATCTATAGCGCAAAATCACGCACCAAACAATGTTGTCTTTGCCCTTGGTTGCACCGGCTGGGAAGCTGGGCAGCTAGAGCAAGAAATTAAAGATAATTTTTGGTTACCCCTAGAGGCAAATACTGATATACTATTTGATCTTCCACCAGAACAGCGATTACAAGCAGCACTTGGCTCTATTGGCATTAGCAATATGGCACAGCTAAGCTTCTTACAAGGACATGCCTAATTCTACCTCTTCACCAAGCATTGTAAAACCAATGGGCTTTGATTATGGTCATAAACGCATTGGCGTGGCTATAGGGCAAGGTATAACCAATACGGCAACACCCGTTGCGATTGTAAATGCTAAAAATGGTGAGCCATGCTGGCAAGAAATTCAAAAGCTTATTCAAAAATGGCGTCCAAGCATTTTATTAATTGGTATGCCACTGCACATGGATGGTGCACAACCAAAACAAATAGAAGCCATTGAAACCTTTAAAGCACAATTACAAGAGCACTGTGATTTAGACATTGAGTATGTAGATGAACGCCTCACCACTCAAGAAGCGCGCTCGCAATTGCGTGAAAAGGATAAACATAATCGCGAGCCGGTAAAAAAAGTCGATGCCTATGCCGCATGCTTGATTGTACAAAGCTGGTTAAACGAGCATTAATGCCCTTTAGCCCCAAAGGGCATTCTATGGTGATGCTTGCAATGATAGCGTGAATGCGGCACAATATTTTCACTTATTCTTTGTACACAGCAACTTCTTATGGCCAATACCCACAATACCTTCGGCGGCAGCGCCGCCCACCTGATGCGCAGGTCCATCCATATCCTAAGTGGATTATTACCTTTTGTGTATTACCACTTCCTAGCCCTAATTCCACAACATCTTGTGATATCAGGCCCACAATTGATCAGTGCCATTATTATGATTAATATCCTTATTGAAGCGATACGACTACGCTTTAGAGTTATTCTTCCTGGACATCGCGATTATGAACGCATGCAGCCTTCTTCACTCGCTTGGGGACTGCTTAGCATGTGCATGGTTATCCTCGTTGTGCCAGGAGGTTCTGCCTATGCCATACCGATCATCCTTGGTTACGCCTTAGTTGATCCGCTTCTTGGTGAATGTAGATTTAGAAAAATGTCTGTAACAAAAGTGCGTATCATTGGTATAATAGCCCTTAGCACCATCTGGCTTTTAAGTAGTTATTTTATCGGCACCCTCTGGTGGTTCTTCTTATTTATGGCCCCTATTACCTTAGCTGCCGAGCATCCAAATTTAAAATATGTTGACGATAATGCGATGATGCAATTGATCCCTTTAGCAATTTGCTTGATTCTAGCACCATGGTTAGGCATGATGTAACATTAATTTTTAATAACTACTTTATGTCAAGCACCCCCCAAAGACCACAAAACATCTCTAAAAACCTTACTGCAATCTACGCCATTCAAACTACTTCAATACTTGCATTTGCTATTTTATTCTCAACCCTCGTTTTATACATGACCCAAAAAATGGGCCTAAGCGCTAAATTTGCCAATGCTATTATGGGCGGTTTTGTTGCTTTTCGTTACGGCCTTCACCTGCTTGGTGGCTATTTCAGCGGCCGTTGGCTTAGTAACCGCAAAATTTTTAGTATTGGGGTTCTTTTACAAATTCTCGCCTGCTTCTTCTTGATGGATACAAGCTTAAACCACTTTTATCTTGGATTATCTTGCTTCTTACTGGGTGTTGGACTAAATATGACCTGTATCAATATGATTCTTACCCAACTGTTTGATGCCAAAGACAAACGCCGCGAAAGTGCCTTCCTAATTAACTACTCCTTTATGAATATCGGGTTTCTTTTAGGGTATTCTCTAGCTGGTTATTTTCAACTTAAACAAGACTTCTTAAGCCTGTTTTGGATCTGTATTACTGCTAATCTTGTAACACTGTTTCTTACCTTCTGCTCTTGGTCCCTAATCAAAGACTACAGCACCCAGCTGATTGAAATTGCAAAAACTCATGGTAAGAAGAAGGTTTTTACTCGCAGCATTATTGGCCTTGTATTAATTATGGCCATGATTCCTGTGCTGAATATTTTACTACAACACATTCAACAAAGTAATGCCTTTGTTCTCATAATCTCCGGTGTGGTCTTTGCTCTTTTGTTTATTCTCTCCTTTAGCCAAAGGAATAAAAGTGCCCGTGATAAAATGCTTGCCTATATTATCTTTGCAATAGGCGCTCTGGCATTTTGGACCCTTTATGATCTTGTGCCTATGGGTCTTACCTTGTTTGCGCAGTACAACGTCGACCGCGTAGTGATGGGTATTGAAATTGCTCCGCAATGGATTCAAGAGGTCAATTCCATCATTATTATCCTCGGCGGACCGCTTTCTATCATAGCCTTAAAAGCCATCCGTAAACGGTATTATTTTTCCTTACCGCAACAGTTTGCCCTGGCTATTTTTCTCATCGGCAGTGGCTATTTACTACTGAATCTTGGCATACATTTTGCTAATGCCCAAGGCTATGTTGACTTCATCTGGATTGTACTATGTTACGTATTCCAAAGTTTTGGAGAACTGATGATTGGCCCTATTGGTTATGCAATGATTGGCCAATTAGCGCCAGAAAAACTTCAAGGTATTATGATGGGAAGTTGGATGATGGTTGTAGGAGCTGGAGGTGTACTGGCAAGCTATAGCTCAAACTCTGCCATTTCAAGCATGCATGGCACCAATCCGCTCACTACCAACCCAGGCTATGGCCATGTTTTTGGAAGCTTAGGACTACTTGCCGTTATTGTGTCACTGGTGATGGCATTATTAATGCCAAAACTAAAGCACTTAATTCATGAAAAATAAATGCCTTAACCCTTCCAAAACGTAGGGCTTAACAAGACTAAAATAGTAAAGATCTCCAAGCGGCCAAGCAACATTGCAACAATGAGAATCCACCGTGTTACATCATTAACACTACTGAAATTATTGCTCACTGTACCTAATGCAGGACCCACATTAGCCAAACACGAAGCTGCAGCTGAAAAAGCCGATAAAACATCTAAACCTGAGGCCATAACTGCCAGCCATAAAAGAATAAAGACCATAATATAGGCGCATAAAAACGACCATAAGCTATTCATTACGCGATCAGGAATAATGGTTGAGCCAAACTTTAATGGAAACATCCCACTTGGGTGAATTAAACGATTGACCTCTCGTTTCACCTGACCTTGAAACATCATCAGGCGAATAATTTTTATACCACCGGTGGTAGAGCCAGCACAAGCTCCAAGCATACCAAGCAACATTAATAACACGGGTAAAAACAAAGGCCATACATGGAAGTAATTATCGGAAATAAAACCCGTCGTGGTTCCAAATGCCACCACCTGATACACCCCATGCAGTATAGCCATACCCCAGGATCCATAATGACCAGTAGCCACTAATACCACAGAAAAAAGCACAAACATCATCCCATAAATAAAGATATATTGACGAAACTCTGCATCACGCCAATACGGCATTGCACTCCTTTTAATACAGGCTAAATAATGCAAAGAAAAGTTAGCGCCGCCAACAATCATAAAGAAAATAGAAATCACATAAATAGTAGGATCGCTATAATAAGCAATGCTTGCCGTATGCGGTGCAAAGCCACCGGTGGCAATAGTGGAGAAGCTATAGGATAAGGCATCGAAAAAGCTCATGCCACACATCCAATAACTAAAAGTACATAAAATATTAAGACCACAATATAGGAGCCATAAAGCTTTTGCGGTTTCAGTAATACGCGGGGTAAGCTTATTGTCTTTCATGGGACCTGAAATTTCAGTTTTGTACAGCTGCATTCCCCCCACACCTATCATTGGCATAATAGCTACCGCTAAAACGATAATCCCCATTCCTCCTAAAAACTGCAGTTGCTGGCGATAGTATAAAATACTCATGGGAAAATCATCTAAATACGAAAAGGTCGTAACACCAGTAGTAGTTAAACCTGACACACTCTCAAACATCGCATCCGTTAAAGAAACATGTGGGCTATAGGCTAACATAAAGGGCAAGGCCGCAAATAAACTTAAGGTTACCCACATTAAAAACACCACCATAAAACCATCGCGCGCGCGAAGCTGTTGTCGCGTATGACGACCATAATACCAACTGAGAAACCCAATCACAAAGGTTATAAAAAAGGCCGTTGCAAATGCCATCATCGTTTGTTCATGATAGATGCTCGATACAATAATAGGGGTTAACATGCTTAAGCTAAAACCCATTAACATGATACCAAGAATTTTGAGTGAAAGTTTTAAATTCATCGACTTAAACCTCTAAATATACGCAGGAGACACTTGAAACAAAGCCTCAATATCTGGTATATGCTTACGTTTGCTTACCAATAAAATAATACGATCTCCTTCTAATAATACCGTATCTTTCTTAGGCATATTCACCACGTCATCTCGTAAAATAGCTGCAATTTTAGTACCGCTTGGTAGTGGAAGTTTACGCAACGGCCGCCCCACAACTTGGGAGGTTTTCTGATCACCATGGACCACCACTTCAATAGCCTCAGCAGCTCCTGAGTATATAGCATAGACGTTCACCATATCACTTTTACGTAAATGGGTAAGAATTTTTCCCCAGGTTATTTGCTGTGGTGAAATAGCAATATCAATATCGGCACTACGCTCAACCAAATAATGGGCATAGGTTTGACGATTCACTATCGTAATGGTACGCTTTGCGCCCAAGCGCTTGGCAACAATTGCCGACATTAAATTAGCTTCATCATCATCAGTCACCGAGCAAAAAACATCGACCTCATCAATATTTTCCGCTAATAAAATTTCTGTATCTGAAGCATCACCCTGTAAAATAACAGTTTTTTGCAATTGTGCTGATGCAGTCTGACACTGCAAGGTATTACGATCGAGAATTTTAACATGAAAATCTTTTTCCAACTTTTTCGCAAGACCCATACCAACATTACCCCCTCCTGCAATCATCACCCGACGATTGGGCCGAATAGTGCCAAGTAAAAGACTAATCACTTGATTGGTATATGGGCTAGCCGTTACAAAAAACAGCTCATCATGCACCAATACTTCTAATTCATCTGTAGCTAATATCATTTCACCATCACGCAATACCGCCATAATTTGCGCTGGTAAGCTTTGGACTTGTTCACTAAGCTCTTTAATATTTTGCCCTACTAAAATACTATTAGGCTCCACTGCAATAGAGGCCATTTGAATTAAACCTTCAGCAAAATCAAACACCATACTAGCACCAGGATGCTGGATCTGTCGCACCATTCTATCAATCACCAATTCAGCTGGATTAATGAGCGCATGGATATCGATATAGCCTGGTTGAAATAAGGTTTTCTCTTGACTTAACTGTGGTGCACGCACCCTAGCAATGCGCTTGGGCGTTTGGAATAAAGCCAAAGCCACCTGACAAGCAACAAGATTTGCCTCATCACTACTAGAGACCGCAACAAGCATATCTGCCGTCTCAGCCCCTGCTGAGCGCAAAACATCTGGATATACCCCAGAACCTACAATAGTGCGTATATCAAACCGCGATTGTAACTTTAAAAGCTTTTGCTCGTCTAAATCGATAACGGTAATATCATGATCTTTACATAAACTCTCTGTTAAAGAACTACCAACCTGCCCGGCACCTAGAATAATAATTTTCATTTTCTTCCCCCAGATTGATTCTTAAACCTTAACAAGCTTCGCATAGAAAAACCCGTCGCCTTGATCCACCACAGGAAGTATTTGCCAACCATGCGATGTTTTAGAACCATTATTTAACGATATATCGTGTACCTTAACGTTTTTTGTGCGATTAATAAAGTCTGCTATAAGTTGATCATTTTCCTCAGGTAAAATAGAGCAGGTTGCATAAAGCAAAACCCCACCGGGCTTAAGTAAAAGCCATAAATGCTCCAACAATGCTAATTGCTTTGCTCTTAATACCGTAATATCTTCTGGCTTACGTAATAGTGCAATATCACTATGACGACGAATCACACCAGTACCACTGCATGGGGCATCTAATAAAATACGATCATAAAGCTTGGCACTGTGCCAAGAAAGCGCATCTGTTGTATGCACTTTAGCATCAAGCTGTAAACGCTCTAAGGTTTGCTGAAGAGGAACAACGCGTTTAGGGTCCACCTCTAATGCATCAAGCTTCACATCTGGACAAAGCTCTAAGATATGTGCTGTTTTGCCTCCAGGGGCACTACAAGCATCAAGCACATGGTGATTTTTTTCCAGCTCTAGCAAATAAGCAGCATATTGCGCAGAAAGATCCTGCACCGATACTAAACCTTTGGCAAAACCAGGAATATGCGCCACATCTATTGGTGTCTCTAATACCAAGGCATCTTTGTGCTCCTTGATGGCTTTTGCATCAATTTTTTCCGCAGCCAAAGATGCAAGATACGCTTCAAGACTGGTTGCTTGTTGATTGATGCGCAAAAATAGGGGGGCTTGCTGATGCATTGCAAAAAAGAGTGCATCGTGATCATGAGGATAATGTTTTTTAAGCAAATCTTGAATCCAAACGGGGAAAAAATGCCGTGAAGGGGTACGGGCAATTGCGGCCAGATAATCCTCTTTGCTCGCACATACCTTACGTAAAATACCATTAAGCAGCATAGCCCCACCTTTGTTACGAGTCAGCTGTTTAAACGCATCAATGCTTTTTTGAACTGCGGCATGGTCTTTAGTACGCATTAATAACAACTGAGACAAGGCCACCAACAAAGTCGCCTCAATCCAGCGCGCATCCTTTTTAAGGTTTTTTTTCAACAAAGGTTTTAAAAGATGCTGCAATACAAAATAATACCGTGTTGCTAAAAAACAACAAGCCTTTAACCAGGACTGATCTTTTGAATCAAGTTTATAAACCGCTATAGTTTCAGGCAGGGATTGCGCCAAAGACTGGCCATTTAAAAGATGGTACATTACTTTAATGGCCGCTTGGCGTGTCATCGTAGACATTAGCGTGTCGCTTGATTGATAAAATATAAATCATTAATAGCATGAGCACGATCTTGACCACGTTTTTCAAACTTGGTCTCTTCACGCTGCCCAGGGGCATCCTTACAAAAGCCACCATCTTGAGCACGGTTTTGCCAGCATGTATGCTTGTTAAGCATCTCTAACATATCATCAGCATAAGGTTGCCAATCAGTAGCAATATGTAAAAACCCACCTCGTTTTACTTTTTGCGCTAATAAACTTGCAAAACCCTCCTGCACAAGGCGCCTTTTATGGTGACGCTTTTTAGGCCAGGGGTCAGGAAAAAATATTTGTACGCCATCTAAGCTATGATCGGCTAATGCGTGGTGTAAAACATCATGAACATCTTCAGCATACACGCTCAGGTTCTTCAAATCTTCTTTTACCGCATGATGCAGTAAAGCGCCAATTCCGGGACGGTGTACTTCAACCCCAATATAATGGGTGTCAGGATGCGCTTTTGCCATGACAATAAGCGACTGCCCCATACCAAAGCCTATCTCTAAAACCAGAGCACTTTGTTGCTTTTTATCATACTCAAAAGGTCCATCGGTGCTTTTTTGGACCCAATCATCCCAATAGTTTTCTAAGGCATATTGCTGCGTTTTGCGTACTCTACCCATGCGCCGAACAAAACTCAAAACCTGTCTTTTATGCTCTTCCATTTATGTATCCCAGTATTTAAATCGGCCATATTGTATGCTATTAGCGTGCTTGGCTCAAGGAGATGGTTCACCATATGAATGCTTGTCTTTATGATTGGCGTTATTGGCGTTGTTGTCTTTATTATTGGGATTCTTTTCTTCTCTAGTCCTTAATTCTATACCCCTAAGGCCTTGTCGAGATGCATTTAAGCTTAGACTGTAATCTATGATTTTTAAGCCAAGCATCTTGTAAGATGGCTCGTCAAATACACCAATAGCCCTAAACAAGTCTCGTATGGCTAAGGGCTTTAAATGATGGTCACTAATTTGGATTTTAAAAAAGTAGTTTACGCGCCAGAACTTATAACTGATAAACCTTAAAACCGTTCCATATTTAATACCTGCAGCAAGCGCCATTAAAAGGCGCGATGCAAAATAAGGCGTTATTTCATCAATAAGCATAGACTTACAGCTGTATAAACGCCAAAGCCATTCTAGTAATAGCCCTTGCCTTAAACACTTATTACCTTGAGACTTAAGTTTATCAATAAGATCTCCAACACTATCGCATGGCCCTGCATTGTTATCGCACCATAATATAAAACGTCTAAATTCATCTTTACTTAAGCATTTTTGCATAGGATCTATAAATTTCAGAAATTTTTTATCGTTAGAGCTGCATGCTTGATTTGCATAATTTGCTGCCATCTTCCCACCTTTTTTTTAATTCTCTAAAGTATAGGAGCTTGGAAGCTATTTCCAGCATAACATATCATAATGATTATTTAATGAGCGAGGATAATGCTTATGAGACCAATGATAAAAAACGCAAACATCAGCGCAATAACTAGAGCACAACGCTTGGGGGTGTTTTTAAATTCACGCCATACCAGCACGCCCCACAGTGCTGCAATTAAGGTAGCACTTTGACCCATTCCGTATGAAATAGCAAAACCTGCTTTTGGAGTGGCAATAATTAAGCTTACAATGCCAATGCCCGTAATAGCCCCTGCAAGCATACCCAAAGCATGTTTTTTAAAAGAGCCATGGGTTATATAATCTTTAAAATAAACCCGAGGACCACTTAAAGGGCGCACCATTAAATAGCTATTGTACAATAGGTTTGATACCATCGAACCCACTGCAAAAACCGCAATAGCAGTATAAGGCGTCAATGCCCCTTGAGAAATATGGACTAAATTACCAGAAATGGTTTGTGCTAAAAAAGGAAAATACGCTCCCATTACAATACCTGCAATGCTTGCAATGATAATAGCTTTTTTTATACTGGCATTATTTTTACTATTCTTACTCAAGTAGCCATAGGCCCTAGCATTAAATAAGACCGCAGAGATAATACAAAACATGCCAAGAAAAATGAGCAAGCTATTACCAACAGGATTGATAATGTAGCTTAAGGTTACCCCCACTAAAATAGCCACGCCCACCGTTACTGGAAAACCGACCGCCATACCCGCCATTTCAATCACACACAACAGTAAGATATTACTAAAATTAAAGCCAAAACCTGCAAAAAATGCCTCACAAACTGTGCCCCAGTGCGCTTGCTTAAAATTAACCATCAGCGACTCACCCCCATGACCTACGCTTGATAGCAGCCAGGCAGCTAAGATACACGCCAAGGTCATTGCAATCATATAGTCCCAATAAAATAACTGAAATGGCCAAGTGTTGCCTGCTAATTTTTGTGCATTGGCCCATGAGCCCCAACACAACATAGTAATGGCACACAGTGCCACGGCAATCGGATAAGAATGAACAATATACATAACAAAATCCTTAAGTTATGATGCTACTGGAAATTTTTTGTGCCAAATAATAAGTCCTTTTTGAATATCCAAAAGATGAATAGACAACATAAGGTTTTGGTTTTTTTGGTTTGGATATACATCACCGTAAATCATATATTTCGCCTTAAGCCTCTCACCCAATTGTTTGGCCTGAGCGGGGTTGACTGCAGATTCAGGCTTTATTTTTAAGCCTTTCTTTGCATCTTTAAGTTTATTTTGATCGACGAAAACCAAGTGCGGATCCTGCTTTGAAAGCGCTTTAAACAAAAGAGGCATAAAAGTGTTTGAGTTAAAATAGTCTTGGCTATGGAGGATAAAAAGACCATTGAAGACAGAGACGGTCTGTTGTTTTTTGCCATAGTGAATGGGATGATCGCTCACAAACGCTAAAGCCACATTTTGAGCAAGCTTATGTTGCTGCAAAATGACAGAATCAGCACTACTTTTTGCCAAAGAAAGATCTGATACCGAGCTGCATCCAGATAAAAACCCACAAAGGCTGAAAATACTTAATAAAGTTATACAGGAGAAAATCTTTAACATTTCAATATATTTTAAATTCACAAATTTCAGGATCCCATCTTAAGACTTATGAATGCCTTTTGCAAGCACTCTTTGCATCATTAAAAGATTTTAGCTACTCAACAAGTCCTAGATAGAGAGTATTTTTTAAATTAAAAAGTTTTAAAAAAAAGATATAATATATGTAACACCCTCTTATCAAACCATAAAAATACAATGACCATATTCCTTGATAACTTTATTTGAGTTATAATATCTCGCACTAATCATTAGAACTACAATATGAAAGTTGAAAATTTTAAAAATATCTAATCCAACAATCGTTATTCTTGTCATTGCATTTACAGGAAACCTTTTCCAATATCTTTTCAATGCTTTTTTGGCTCAGCACCTTGATCCAAAACTCTTTGGTGATTTTTCTATTGCGAAAACTTTTCTAGCACTAGGTGCTACTTTTTGTGTTTTTGGGACAGACCTCTCTACTTCCCGCTTTGTAAAACTTTTAGATACCACCGGCAAATTTAAATTTGTTCGCTGGTGTCTTAAAGTCCTTAATCTTTCTAGTATCATGCTTTTTCTTGGACTTATACCTCCGGCTGTATTTTTACTATGGGCACACTTTTATGGCATTCATGACTTTAATAACTACCACCTCGCCATTGGTTTAGTTGCTGCATCTCCCGTTATAGCAATATTCATTATTATAATTAATAACATAAATGCAAGGCAGAAGCCTTTAGTCGCCATGACCTTAAATACCGTTGTTTGTTATGGCTTACTTTTTTCCTGTAGTTATTTGGCAGCAAGGTTTATCTCGCCCGTTTTTGACAATGAAACTATCATAAGTATTTATATTGCTGCTTTCCTTATTCTTTCTCTTACTGCTGGATGGTATTTTTATTCCGTTTCTAAAAGCTTTAATGTTTATAAATTAGCAACCGATAGCACTCCTAATCATCCACATCAAGATCAGTGGAATGCATATTCAAAAAAGTCTCTATTGCTCAACCTATTTAGTATGCTTTTATTCATGATTGATCTACTTGTAATAGAGGCTATTGCACATGATGAACTCCTTGTCGGTGTTTTCTCCGTCTGCACTGTTATTACAAGTTTCTTTTGGATTATAACCCAAAACTACCTTTTTGATCTTAAAACCAAAACTTCAAGTCTTCTAGCTTCAGATGAGGGCAAACAAAGATTACAGACAATGTATAATAAGGCATTTCTAAGTGCAGCGCTTTTATTGGCCATAGTCATGACAGTTATTGTGATTTTTCATAATGAAATTTTAAGACATTTTGGCGACCAATATACCCATGCGTGGCCTATTTTATTGCTCCTTAGTATAAATTGTATTATTTGCTTTTTATTTTATAGCCCCAGACTATTTTTGATTTACGGCGATCAAGAAAAATTCATAGTTTGGTTTTTATATCTAAAACTCACTACTTTATTAATTATATGTGCACCACTGACGTATTATTTCTCTATTACTGGAACAGCATATGCAGACATTATAACCTCTTTATTGTTTGGTATTATTTCCTACCTCAAATATAGAAAAGTATTAACCATTAAGTTATTTGTATTATTCTAACCCACCTTATGTGACAAAAGGATGCGCCCACTCAAATCCATCATCAACCCCACCAAGCTTTTACTGCTCATATCTTTTCTAGGCACCATCTGCCAGTATCTTTTCAATGTTTTTATGGCCAGACACTTATCTGCAGATCAGTATGGTAACTTCTCACTGGGGTTGGGTTGTTTCAACATTGTCGCTGCAGGTTGCATCTTTGGAACTGATGGGTCATCCAGACGCTATTTGCACAGTCTTACTAGTTCTGGGCAGAATATTTTTATCCAATGGACCCTTCATGTTCTGCTGAAAGCTTCTATCGTTTTAATCATTGCCTTACTCCCGATATCTCTTTCCTTATACTGGATGCATAGTGGCGGATTACAATCTTTCAACAACTATCATATTGCAATTGGCATGCTCACGGCTGCACCTTTATTTGCCACTTTCACGCTAATACTGAATTTTTTAAATATCAGTAAAAAACCTTTTGCATCACACGTTTTTAATTCCATTGTACAATATGGGATGCTTTTGCTCTTTAGCTTTTGTTCAGCCTATTTTTTTATGCAAAATCTCGATAATGCTAGCCTTATTATCATCTTTACTGGCTCCTATCTCTGCCTTTGTGTACTTGCTGGGGTATACTTTTATTATGCATCAGGGTCTATTAATCTTTTTAAGCTCCTTGCACATAAAATAAAAATCCATAAGCAAGAGCGAATATGGAACACCTTTGCAAAAAAATCGCTCCTAAATGGACTTGGATACAATCTACTATGGCTTATGGATATATTGATTATCGAAATTATTGCTCGTAATGAAGATCTTGTTGGATTCTTTTCTGCATGCACCGTTATTACTGCTTTTTATTGGATCATTACCAAGAACTTTCTTTGTACACTTAAACCTACTATCTCTAATGCCTTCGAAACAAAAGAACGCCAAGCTCAACTACAAGAATCCTATAATAAAAAATTTAAGACCGCTTTATTACTCATCAGCACCCTTAGTATAATCCTTATTTTTTATCATCAAACAATGTTGCTCGCTTTTGGAAAAGCTTACGTTAAGGCAACATCAACACTGCTTATCCTCAGTGCAAACTGTATAGTCTGTTTTCTTTTTTATGCTGCAAGATTATTCCTTATGTATACTGGATATGAAACAAAAGTACTTAATATCTATCTGGTAAAAATTGTTATATTGATACTTACATGCAGTGTTTTTACCTATTATTTTTCTATTGAAGGAACCGCATTGGCCGATCTTTTTATCTCTAGTATATTTGGTACTTACATGTACTATTGTTTCAAGAAAGCATACCGCTTTAAACTATTTGTTATATTTTAATCTAAATTGTGCAAGTTAAATACTCTCATATTTTAATAAAGGTGGATTTTTTATCTAAGTTATTGTATAATAGCGCCACTTTTTTTGGGAAAATAGGCATAGCGAATGAAAATGCACTTTGATGTCATTGTGGTTGGTGGCGGCCATAGCGGTTGTGAAGCAGCTCTTGCATCTGCGCGCATGGGCGTAAAAACTCTGCTCTTAACCCATAACATTGATACCATAGGCCAAATGTCCTGTAACCCAGCCATAGGCGGAATCGGCAAAGGCCATTTGGTTAAAGAAATTGATGCACTAGGTGGAGCAATGGCTAAAGCTATTGATCTAGCTGGTATCCAATTTCGCACACTTAATGCAAGAAAAGGCCCTGCTGTTCGTGCCACGCGCGCCCAAGCGGACCGTGTTCTTTATAAACAAGCAATGTTGCAAATATGCCAACAACAAGAAAACCTTGTGCTCTTTCAACAAGGGGTGAATGACATTATTGTCGAAAACGACACCATCAAAGGGGTTGTTGGCCATACTGGCATGCATTTTTATGCGCCGCGTGTTATTTTAACCGTTGGAACCTTTTTAGGTGGCGTAATGCATATCGGCGCAGTACAAAAACAAGGCGGCAGAGCAGGGGATGCTCCAGCAAATGCACTAGCCGAGCGCCTTCGCGGCTATCCCTTGCGTATTGGCCGCCTAAAAACTGGAACCCCTCCTAGAATTGATGCCAACAGCATCAACTTTGACGTATTAGAGCGCCAAGATGGCGAAAGCGAAACTGCGGCTTTTTCTTTTATGGGCGACAAAAACCAAAGGGTTAGACAGATCCCCTGTTATATGGCCTATACCAACCCTACAACGCACCAAATTATTGCAGATAATCTGCAACACTCTGCCATGTATAGTGGAAACATCACCGGTGTTGGCCCACGTTATTGCCCTTCCATTGAAGATAAAATTGTTCGTTTTGCTGATAAATCACAACACCAAATTTTTATCGAGCCTGAAGGTTTAACCACAACTGAATGCTACCCCAATGGCATTTCTACAAGCCTGCCTTTTGAGGTACAAGTTCAAATGGTACAAAGTATAAAAGGCTTAGAAAAAGCCCATTTGTTACGCGCTGGCTATGCTATTGAATACGATTATTTTGACCCGCGCGACCTTGACCCTACTTTAGAAACTAAAGTTATTGCTGGTCTGTATTTTGCGGGACAAATTAACGGCACCACCGGTTATGAAGAAGCCGCCGCACAAGGTCTGATTGCAGGGATTAATGCCGCCCTTAGCATACAAAAGAAACCGCAATGGTACCCCAAGCGCTCCGAAGCTTATATTGGAGTATTGATTGATGATTTAATCAGCAAAGGCTTAAGCGAGCCCTATCGTATGTTTACTTCTCGCGCAGAATATCGCTTATTACTGCGTGAAGATAATGCTGATGCCCGCCTTACACCTATTGCTCAAAAACTTGGTTTAATTGACGCTGCCCGCTTTGAGGCCTTTGAACAAAAAAATCATGCAATCGCCGCACTAAGCCAAAAACTAGCACAAACCTGGGTACAAAAAGATTCCAGCGCCGCAAAGGCATTTGAACAACAAACTGGCAAAGCACTTTCACACGAATATTCACTGCAAGAGCTGCTCAAACGTCCTGAAATAAGCGTTCAAGATTTCTGTGATTTAAATCTTATAGATCCAGCGACTCCTAAAGCAGTTTTAGAGCAAGCAGAAATTGCTCTAAAATATGAAGGCTATATAAAACGCCAATCAATGGAAATTGAACGCATCGCCAAACAAGAAAACCTAATAATTCCTGATGATTTTAACTACGAGAGTATTCAAAGTCTCTCTAATGAGGTACGGGCACTCCTTACACAACACCGCCCCAAAACCCTTGGGGCAGCATCGCGTATTTCAGGGATTACTCCAGCTTCTATATCTATACTGCATATCTTTGTAGAAAAAAATCAACGTTTATGCACAAACTAATGTTTTAATGGTCATTTGATCGTCCCACACCACGAGGCATAAGACCATGTTTAGGACCTAAGCCACTTCCAGGGGATGCTGCTGCTTTTCCGTCATAACTCTTTTGGTCATTTGCGCTTAAATCAATACCTGGAATATACAATGGAGCCAATGTGGAACTTGTACTATGCTGTGATGTTCTACTTAAAACCCAAGCATCAAAAAATATATTTGGTGGAGAGTTTGATGAACTAGGCATCGATCTGTGGTTTGGATTATTAGCCCTTACTCCATTTTGGCCTTGAGAACTTGTACTACTGGTCCTAGTCGTTTGTGAGCCAGCTAGTGATGTTCTGCTTAAAGGCCAAGCATCAAAGTTATTATTCATTTTTTATCCTCCTGTACTATTATAATTATCCAAAAGCCAGAACTAATAAGCTATTAGCAAAATAAGGCAATGCCTCAAAATGCATAGCGTTTAACATGCACTCTGCTAAAACAGATTGATATTGAGTGAATTCTGGGTAAGCGCGTACAATATCGTAAAAAATTTGCTCATGCAAGCTTTTTAAATTCAAGGCGATTAGAATATACGGTTGCACTCTCATCAAAGAAAGGTATGATAGAGTATCTTGTGATATTTTTTTGATTATGGCCGCCAAACCTAACGTTCTTATTACCAGACCAGAACCTAGTGCATCCATACTGGCAACCTTACTTAAACCTTACCCATTAAAGAGCTATGTATTTCCCAGCATGCAATTGGTACCGTTTTTTGCCAGAAATCTTCAACAGCGCATCCAATCAGCACCAGATATTCTTATTTTCACCAGCCCAAGTGCCGTCACATTTTTTGTGCAACACGCATCACTGCGTGATTTAAGCAAGCTTTTTGCAGTCCCTGTGGTTGCAATGGGACCAGGAACAGCATTGCAATGCGAACAAGCTGGCTTTAAAAGCATTCATTATCCACAAAAGCCACCCATTAATAGTGCAGCAGTTTTAGCCCTGCCACTATTAAAAAATTGTCGCAATCAAACTATTTATCTGATTAAAGGCCAAGGCGGCAGTGATCTTATCTACAGAAAACTTAAGCGCGATGGCGCTAATATTGCCAATATTCGTGTTTACCAGCGGGTACTAAACGAGCCTACTCCTGATTTAAGTAACGAAGTAAGCTTTGGTGAAAAAATAGATCTTGTGGTATGCACCAGTATTGACGGCCTCCGCGCTTTTTATAGCCAAACTAAAGACTATCAAAACTACTTCACCCCAGACACAAGCATTACTTGCCTAAGCCCTAAAATGCATCGTTTTTGCCAAGACAAAAATCTCGCCACACTGAGCATAGATAGTGCCAGTAATAACAGCCTCGTACGTGCCATTGGCCATTTTTTCAAATTCTAAGTAGACACAGCAATAAAATATTGCTTTTTATGACAAAAACATGTATAATAGCCGATTTTTTTAAGGGGCGAAAATGCACTATTGGATTATCAACTTCGATGAATGTAAAAACGGCACTCCATTAGAAGATTTAGGACTTAATAAAGTAATAAAAAAAGGCAAAGTCTTTTCAGAAACATACTCAAATATACATTACGTAAGCTTCCCTCAACTGCAAGAGACATTAAAAAACCAGGCCCCAGATCAAAATAAATCCATATCACTTATTTTCCTTGGCCATGGCAACCCAAATGAAGTAGGAAGCAATTTAGGAAATCCTGGCAATCATGCTCTTTCATGTTCTGAGTTTGCAACATATATTAACGATATGAAAAAAAAATTAGTCGAATTTAAAGATGTTAAAATTTATATATTTGCCTGTAACACAGGTATAAACTCACAAACGCATTACTCCTTTATAGAATCTGTTTTTCAAAAGCTAGACGCGCGCTTAAAAGAAAAAATAAGCCTAACCGGCGTAGCTGGTTATTTAGAAATAAAAAAGAATGGTAAAATGGCTGTAAATCCAATCTATATTGGACACGGCTATGCTAACCATAGTATTGCGCCCAACGGGGACCTAAAGAAAATCTTATCAGTCATTTCTAACCATGATTGTCGCGTTGTACAAATTGTTGAAGATAAAGACAACAAAGGGCCATTAAAGCTTAAGCCTACGCTTTTCAAATACAAAAATTGTGATGGCGCCATAATGAATGCAAGCCTTACTTTTTTGTTAAAACAAATATCAGAAAATGACAAAAAACCTAATAAAAAAGAACATGCAGATTTGCGTGCAATTAATCCTGATTTAAAAGCACTTGCCACTCTCTTTCTTCATGATCAAAATGAAAGAAAAGAACCGGAAGAAAATACCAATATTTGCTACTAAAAAGCTATAAACCCGACTGATACCAATTTTGCAAACGCTCAACGACCTCTTGAATATCTTCGGTAGAACCAGCATAGGAAAAGCGAATATAGGGGTCGCCATCAACAGGGTCAAAGTCTACACCTGGTGAGGCGACCACGCCAGCTTGCTCCATCATTTTCATACAATAGGCAATAGAATCGGTACATGAGGGGGCTTTAGCATAATAGTAAAAAGCACCATCTGGGCTCATTGCATCATAGTAACCAGCCTTAGGCATTTCTTGCATCATAATAGCGCGATTTTGTTTATAACGTTGCAAATGCGTATTAAGCGTTGCGGTATCTGCCATCGTGCCAAGCGCAATATACTGTGAAGCAGTGGTCATGGAAACATATAAGCTTCTAGCCATGCTTGCAAGAGAGGCAACATGCTCTTTAGGCAGCACCATCCAGCCAACACGCCAACCGGCCATAGAATAATACTTAGAAAAACTGTTGATCACCACCACTTGATCACTAAATTGTAAAGCTGAATCAACCTTCGGCGCACCATCATAGACGATACCATGATATATTTCATCGGAAATCAAAATAATATCATTTTGCTCACAGTAATGGATTAATGCTTTAAATTGCTCAAGCGGAATGACACTTCCTGATGGGTTTCCTGGAGAGGTGACTAACAATGCATCAGGCTTTGCATCAAGCTTTTTCAGATCTGCCACACAGGGGTGAAAATTATTTTCCTTACTTGTTGGCATTAAAATTGGATTTAAGCCCATAATCTTGGCAATGTTATAATAAGCAGGATAGTAGGGCAGGGGTAAAACCACGCTTTGTCCAGGTTCAAACAAACCTAAATACAATAGGTGAAAAGCACCAGAGGCTCCAAAAGTCACCATCACTTGTAGAGGATCAATCTCAATCTGATAGTTATCATGGTACTGCTGTGCAATCGCTTCTCTAAGAGGCATAATGCCAGAAACATCACTATAACCTAAGGGATCTTTTTTTGCTTGCTGCTGTAAAAAATCCATCACCTCTGGAGATGCTCCACAGGCCGGCTGACCAACATTCATATATTTCAGGTCATGACCGGCACTGCTGAGCTTGCGAGCGTGGCTAGATATTTGCTCAGGAATTGAGGTAACCTTGCCACGCTCAGATAAGGTGAGTTTAGACACTATAGTATAATTGAAATTCTAAAGGATGCGTGCTCATGCGTAATTGCTCAACATGATCTCTTTTAAGGTCAATATAAGCATCAATCACATCGTCACAAAATACACCTGTATCGGTTAAGAATGCACGATCTTCATCCAATGCCTTCAGTGCGCCGTTTAAGGTAACAGCCACGTGCGGTATATCTTTAAGCTCTTCTTTACTTAATGCATATAAATCTCTGTCCATGGCCTCACCTGGATCAATTTTGTTTTTAATACCATCAAGACCAGCGAGCATCATTGCAGAAAAAGCTAAATAAGGATTAGCTGTCGGGTCAGGGAATCGCACTTCTATACGACGTGCTTTTTCTGAAGCTACATGTGGAATACGAATAGATGCAGAGCGATTACGCGCGGAATAGGCTAGCAAAACTGGAGCCTCAAATCCAGGAACTAGGCGCTTATAGCTGTTGGTACTAGCATTAGCAAACGCATTAAGTGCTTTAGCATGTTTAACAATACCACCAATGTAATAAAGTGCTTCTTGTGATAAGCCACCATATAAATCACCAGCAAAGATATTATGACCGTCTTTGGATAAGGATTGATGCACGTGCATACCAGAACCATTATCACCAACTAGGGGCTTAGGCATAAAAGTTGCACTTTTACCGTTGAGGTGCGCAACATTATGAACAACATATTTATAAATTTGTAATTCATCAGCTTTTTCTACCAAAGTGTTAAAGCGAGTTGCAATTTCATTTTGGTTCCCGGTTGCAACTTCATGGTGGTGGGCTTCAATATGTAAACCCATTTGCTCCATGTAAGCACACATTTCAGAACGCAAGTCTTGGGATGAATCTACTGGTGGAACAGGAAAGTATCCGCCTTTAACACTTGGCCTGTGGCCCATGTTACCACCTTCATAAGATTCTTCAGAACTCCAAGCACCTTCCTCAGACTGAACACGATAAAAACACTCTTCCATTCTTTGACCATATTCAACACCATCAAAAACAAAGAACTCTGGCTCTGGACCAAAGTATGCCTGATCTGCAATCCCTGTTGACTGTAGATATTCAACTGCTTTTTTTGCAATCGAACGTGGATCTCTCTCATAACCTTCCATGTTTTTAGGGTCTAATACATCACAGCGCAAGTTAAGAGTGGATTGTTCAAAAAAAGGATCCATCACTGCTGTGCTCAAATCTGGCATCAACAACATGTCTGATTCATTGATATCTTTCCATCCTTCTACAGATGAGCCATCAAACGGCTTCCCATGTTTAAAAAAGTCTTCGTCAACTGCCGATACTGGCAAAGAAACATGCTGCTCCTTACCATGCGTATCGGTAAAACGTAAATCTACAAATCTTGCATCTTGGTTCTGAATGAGATCGAGTATCTCTTTCACTTGGCTAGCCATTTTCATCTCCCTAAATTAGTAATTTTTTGTTTGCTTGTTGATATATATCAACAAACACATTATAGACATACTAAAATATAATGAAAAGAGCATCATGCCTATTTGTCACTATTAAGTGTCATTGTATTTATTGGGACCTGTTTGTTTTTTAATTGTGCAATAATGGCATCTAAGTAACTTTGACTTAAAACTAAGATGTTTTTTTTATCCAAACCTTGCTTTTGATATAATATGGCTTGCTCATTCACTACAAGGGCAATTTCTTTTTTAAGTTTTTGCAATTGATCGTGCGGACTCATTTTATAACTGTAATCGGTATCTAGCTTAGAGAAACTCCGCCATTTACGACACAAACTATTGACCACTTGGTCAACCTGCTTAGCATCCCAACTTGTACTTGTATTTTTTGGGGAGTCCGTACTTTGTAATCCTGCCATTTCTAATAGGTCTTGGGTTTTATCCACCACAGATTCCGTGGATAGTTCTTTAGTACGCTTTCGTCCAGCTAGTGTTGCCATTTTATGCTCCTTTATCCATTGAACAAAAAATAACATTATAATCTAAGCCACGCCAAATCGTAAGCACAACATAAAAAAAACTTGAAAAATTTGCAATCAATCCCATATCATACATACCAGAACTAAAAAGGATAGTAAGATGGAACAAATGAATGGTACAACCATACTCGCAGTAAGACGTAATGATAAAGTAGTTATTATAGGTGATGGCCAAGCAACCATGGGCAATATGGTCGCAAAAGCAAACATCTGTAAAGTACGCAAAATTTATAGAGATCAAATTATCGCAGGCTTTGCAGGAGCGACCGCAGATGCTTTCACCTTGTTTGAACGGCTAGAGAGCAAGCTAGAATTACATCAAGGTCATCTTGAACGCGCTGCAGTTGAACTCGTGCGTGAGTGGCGCTCAGACAAAGTATTACGCCGCTTAGAGGCCATGCTTTTGGTCGCCGACAAACATAAAACACTGTTAATCTCAGGATCAGGAGATGTAATGAGTGAAGATGCTAATGGCGTCATGTCCATTGGATCAGGATCAGCATTTGCTAAAGCAGCTGCGCGTGCAATGGTTGAGACGACTAAACTCTCGGCAAGAAAAATTGCTGAAAAGAGCATGGATATTGCAGCAGATATTTGTATCTACACCAACCATAACTACACTATTTTAGAATTAAATAAATAAAAGAGGAACATTATGAGCGCTATGACCCCCAAAGAAATTGTAAGTGAATTAGACCGTTTTATCATTGGCCAAAAAGATGCGAAGCGTAAAGTTGCTGTTGCCCTTCGTGCCCGTAAACAACGCAGCATGTTAGACCCTGAAATGCAAGCAGAAGTGGTTCCTAAAAATATTTTAATGATCGGTCCTACCGGCGTTGGTAAAACTGAAATTGCCAGACGCCTTGCTAGTCTTGCAAAGGCGCCCTTTATCAAAGTAGAGGCCACTAAATTTACCGAAGTGGGGTATGTTGGCCGTGACGTAGACTCTATTATTCGTGACTTAGTTGAAATTTCTATGCATATGACCAAAGAGCAAGCAAGAGAAAGAGTCCAACAGCGGGCACATGATGCTGCTGAAGCGCGTATTTTAGATATCCTCTTACCACAAGCTCAAAAAGCCACCCCCAATCTTGCTAATTTTGGTTTTGCCAATGAGCCAGAAAAAGAAGCACAACCTGCCTCAGATGCTGATCAATCTACGCGTAAAGAACTACGCCGTCAATTACGAAATGGCGAAATGGATGAAGAAGAAATTGAAATTAAAATTAGAAAATCCAGTGCATCCATGGAAATTCTAGCGCCTCCTGGCATGGAAGATATGACCCAACAACTCCAAAGCATGTTTTCAAACTTAGGCGGCGGTAAAGCCAAGAAAAAGCGTAAAGTAAAAATAAAAGATGCTTTTAAAATTCTTCAAGAAGAAGAAGCGGACAAACTTATTAACGAAGACGAATCGCGCCAAGATGCAGTCAATAACATCGAACAAAACGGCATCGTCTTTATCGATGAAATTGATAAAATCTGCCTACCGGACGATGTTAAAGGCGGTAATGTTTCCAGGGAAGGTGTACAACGCGACTTACTACCCTTAATTGAAGGCTCAACCGTTACCACTAAGTATGGACCCATTAAAACCGATCATATTCTCTTTATTACCTCTGGTGCGTTCCATACTGCTAAGCCTTCTGATCTCATCCCTGAGCTCCAAGGACGCTTACCTAACCGGGTTGAATTAAAAGCCTTAACGGTTGAAGACTTTGTGAAAATTCTCACCGAACCAACCACATCCTTAATTAAGCAATACATTGCTTTAATGGATACTGAAAACCTTAACTTGAAGTTTACTTCTGGGGCTATTAAACGCATTGCAGAAATTGCCTGGTCGGTAAATGAAAGGGTAGAGAATATTGGAGCAAGACGCTTACATACGGTCCTTGAGCAACTACTTGAAGATATTGCTTTTGATGCCCCTGATAATAGTGGTACTACTGTAAATATTACCGAGAAGATGGTCAACAATACCCTTGGAGAAGTGGCTAAAGACGTAGACCTTTCGCGTTATATTTTATAGGAGCAGCCTTGGATATTGCAAAAATACTTTGGTTAAGAAGCTCAAACTGCATCGAAATAGTGCGCTCAGATGGAAAAAAAATCCGCCACAGCGCTAAACATTTGCTTGCGCTTAGTGGAGCAAATGCAGTGCAAGATGCACAGATCCAACTGCTTAAGCTAGAACCACCAAGCATCATCTTGCGCTTTGAAAACCATGAAAAAGCCTATTGCATACCTTATACAAAACTCTTAGAAACATCAAAGAAGTAAAACCATGCCCCCTAAACCAACGAAAGTTTTAAGCTATTTGATTTTATGTTATGTGATGGTTTTTGTATTTGCCAATTGGTTTGATGGGCGTTTAATTGCCATAGGCGCTGTGGTGAGTGATGCCGGAACTATAATATTCCCTATAACCTTTATTTTGGCTAATGTCATCACTGAAGTTTATGGCTATAAACACACCCGGCGCGCTATATGGCTGGGTTTTATTTTTAATTTGGTATTTGTGCTCTATGCCCAAGTAATTATCCATTTCCCCTCGCCAAGCTATGCACAAGCACAAAACCATGTCTTTGATCAAATGATGCAAATTAATGGCCGAATTTTTATTGCTTCCATCATAAGCTACTTATGCTGTGAACCGCTTAATGCGATGATTATGGCGCGCCTGAAAATAATATGTAAAGGAAAAAAAATGGCTCTGCGTTTTGTTTCCTCTACCTTTATTGCAGCGTTTTTTGATAGCGCCCTGTTTTCTAGCATTGCTTTTTTTCCGATGTTTAATGGCCAAGCAAGCAAATTACTGCTTTTAATCTTAAGCATGTGGGTGATAAAAGTAAGCATTGAAATACTTTTACTACCCTGCTCCTTATACCTTGCAAAAAAATTAAAGAAAGTGGAGCATTTAGACCAGTATGACTATGGCACAAATTTTTCTATTATACGCTGGGAGGTCGACTACCCGAGCAACAACTCTTAATTTTTCTAAAGTATGATGAGAAAAACACGGTAGCAGAATCATAAAAACTTTCAGTTTCGTCTCTACTTTCAGGGCCCATGTTAAGGTTTTCACGAATAAACCAAGATTTAAAATACTCTAAAGACCAAATTCCATGGCACAATCTGAAACAACATGAAGTATGACGCCAACACTCCTGCATATACGAATCCCAAAAATCCATCGTATAGTCAGCATAATTTTTAAATGATTGATAACCGTCCTCAAAACCAACTGGCCATGCTTCCTTCACTCCCTTTTTACCGCTTTCTAGGGTATCTGCCATAAATTTAAGACTCTCAATATGGGCCTTAACGGAATATTCCAGATAAAAAGGCTCCCAGTACCCTTTAGGAATTCTTGCTGGGAACATATCTGGCAATATAACCTTAATGGGGACATGATAAACATTAGATACCTGCCGATGACATGTATTAATAATATTGTATTGAGCGGCAAATAGATGAAACCATTTATCTTCATTCTGCCTCATTTCTTTGAGGTTGTCATTACCCTGTGAAGTTAAATCCCTTAGGATTGCATCGCCTGTACCTGGAGATTCAAAGGAATAAACAACTTGTTTTTGTTCAATTGCTAAAAATTCTGCAATATATGCTCCTAAGGAGTCTCCTACTTGATATATTTCTAAATCAGCTTGACTAATTTGGCGTAATTGAGACATCAGCCATTCATAAAATTTCTTAGCAACAGCGTATTGTTTAGGCTTTTTATCCCAAAATATATTCACATCATCTAAAACACCCTCTAAGTTGTCAGTCCCTCTATGAGCGACAACTACTTGTTGTATTTCTCCGCTGCCTTCTTCTTTTTTAATATAACATGCGCCAAAATAACCAAAATCATTTCCCTTTTCTTTTCCCTCTT
Source organism: uncultured Gammaproteobacteria bacterium (assembly GCA_902563055.1). Lineage (GTDB taxonomy): Bacteria > Pseudomonadota > Gammaproteobacteria > Francisellales > CACEW01 > CACEW01. Next base: position 28,495 of record CACEWE010000004.1, read on the forward strand.
TTTTATAATCATCAAATGATTTAAATTTCTCCCAGCCATCAGGGCAGACCCCTTCTTTTTCTTTACCCTCACCAAGACTAGATGTCTCATAGTGTTTTTCATATATTCTTTCAACCTTAGCGATAAGTTTACTTTCATCACAAGTTTTATGTTGAAATGGCCCAGCAATCAATTCTTTATAAATATCGTTATAAAGAGCGACTTTTTTATTATTGTTTTGATTTTTATGATAGACATCCCTAGCAAACCTACAGGCTTCTAAAGGGGTTAACTCATTTGCCACACACGCTCCTACTATGGATAAAATATTTGTCATCATAAATCTATTAGGGGAAAAGATCAATATAAACGCAATAAGGTGAGATAAAAATCACAGCAAACTTATAAGCTGCTCAAGCTGATAACGCCGGGCACCTTTGAGCAAAATAAAATGATCTGGGTTTAACATTGTTTTAAGCACCTTTGCCATACTCTGATGATTTTGATGATATTCTAATGCAGGATAAATGGTACGCATGGCATCAAAATAATCCTCAGGACCCATAAATAAGCAGCGATCAGGACAAACATCTACAAGCCTTTTGGCCACTTGCTGATGATAGGCTATGCTATCATCACCCAACTGAGCCATGGCGCCAAGAACAATCACTTTTTTTGCCTTAGCATTGTATTGATCGCAATAATCTAAACTCTGCAGCACCGATGCAAAGCTGGCATTATAGCTATCATTTAGCAGCACAGCTCCACTTTTTAGAACCATTTTCTCCATCCGACCAGGCTCCATCACAACCGATGCTAGCCCTTGCTCAATCGCACTTTTTTCAATCTCTAAGGCACACGCAGCAGCAGTACAGGCAAGAATATTATCTACGGCACCTGCACCAATCAAATTACTTTGAATATACATACTTCCCAACGGAGTTATCAATTCTACCTTTGTGCCCTCACTCTCACTCATGGCCTCCATAAGCCGAATGTCGCCCTCTTTACGACCAAAGCTTAGAGTTTGTGCCTTAGTAATGCATTTCTCCTTAAAAGGCATATCGCTTGGATGGACTAATATTTGCGATGATGACAAATCCTTGGCAATGGCAAACTTTTCTTGCGCATAGGACCTAAAACTTGGGAAATTTTCTAAATGCGCTGGGGATATTTGCGTAATTAAAGCAACATCAGGCTGAGTTATTGCAGCAGTATAGGCAATTTCTCCCGGGTGATCAGTACCAAGTTCAACAATACCAAACCGGTGGGTCTCTTTTAGGCCTAACAAAGTCAAGGGCACACCAATATGATTGTTTTCATTTTTTGCCGTTTTCAGCGTGGGGGCTTGGCTTTGACAAATCGACCACATCGCATTTTTACAGCTTGTTTTACCACAGCTTCCTGTAATGGCTAATATGCGCAGATTCTTTTGTAGACTGCGATGCAAGGCAGCTATTTTGCCAAGCGCATGGCTTGTATCCTCAACCACTACACAGGAAATATCCCGAAATGCTTTATTTGTAACGATTGCACTTGCGCCTTGCGCTATAGCCTCAGGAACAAAAGTATGACCATCAAAACGCGCCCCACACAGTGCAACAAAAAGCACCCCTGGGGCAATTGACCTAGTGTCAGTGCTTACTGCATCAATACGAGCATCACTACCCTTTAAAACACCGCCACAAAATCGGGCAATATCAGATAAGTACATTTTTTTTATCCTTTTGTGCTAAAACGTGCTGGGCAAAGGCACGCTCATCATAAGCCTCTCCTCCACAAGCTTGGTACTGCTGTGTTTCATGGCCTTTGCCTAGTAAAACCACCGATGTGTTTTCACCTGCGCTGCTAATAGCTTGTTGAACTGCTTCAGGGCGGCTATGGATCCAATGAATAGGCTTCTGCGCACTAAAGCCCTTTTTAATATCTGCAAAAATAGTCTCCAATGCTTCACTTCGACTATTATCTTCGGTAACAAAGATTGTATCGGCATATTGCTCAACTATTTGTGCCATATGGGGGCGTTTTGTGCGGTCACGATCTCCACCACAGCCAAATACAACCGTTAAAGGTCCTGTTGATTGTGATTTCACATACTTCAAAACTTTTAAAAAAGCATCACCAGTATGGGCATAATCCACCCATACTTGGATATGGTCTTTACCCTTGTAACATTCCATCCGCCCCGGTGGGCAACACAGCGTATCAAGTGCATCAAACATACTTTGGCATGGCTTGTGGTATTGGGCCACCACCGCAAAAGCAAGCAACTGATTATGGCGCATAAAAGGTGCAATAGATGAAAATTTCTTTTTAAAAACCTCATTGCCACAGCGAACTTGATGATAGGCTTCATCTTGTTTGGTCATGACAAAATCAGCATAGGCTTCCTGGGTGCTCACCAAGCGCAATTGGGTCTGTACTTTAAGGGCCTTGCACATAATTTCACTATAGGGACAATCGCTATTAATCACCGCTTTTTTTAAGCCAGGATGGGCAAATAACTGTGCTTTGGCTGCAGCATAGTCCTTGATAGAGCCATGATAATCAAGGTGCTCTGGACTTAAGTGGGTATAAAGTGCCAAATCAATACGAAGACCCTCAAGCCGACCCTGGGTGATTGCATGAGAAGAAGCTTCAAGAATAATAAAGTCTACATGTGCGGCTTGCTCTTGAATAAAGCGATAATTTGAAAAAACATCTGCTGTGGTTTGACTACTTGGCTGGAGCTGATCGGGCCAAACCCCACTTGCTACGGTTGTGGCTAAGGCAAGCTTATAGCCTAAATGCGCTAATAAACCCGCGATATAATAACAACAAGAAGTTTTGCCATTGGTACCCGTTACAGCAATTACACGCGCAGAACCATACTCAATGGGATAATAAGCGCCAGCAATAGTGGCAAGTTGTTGATCTAATTGCGCAACACCAACATGAAGACAGCCCTGTTTGAGATCAATGCTATTTTCTGGTGCTTGATACAGTACCGCAGCTGCGCCATTTTTTATTGCCTCTGGAATATAGTCACGGCCATCATATTTTTGGCCCTTATAAGCTACAAACACATCTCCTGGGCAAAGATTAGCGCTGTGCATAATCAGATTTTTGGTTTCTAACGCATCTATATTGTAGCTTGTGTGAATGGAGATATCTAAAGCCTGTAAAACGGCAAGCAGTGGCGGCATCATAGACTACTTATTTTTCAATACCACAAGTATAACAAAGCGCACAAGCTCTGGGTAGAGAGCAATAGCAATAAGATTTTAGAAGATTCTTGTATGTACTTATTACAAATTACTTGCAACAAAATCCCAATTCACAAGATTCCAAAATGCTTCGATATATTTTGGTCTAGCATTGCGGTAATCAATGTAATAGGCGTGTTCCCACACATCAATGGTTAAGAGGGGCGTGCTATCGCCTTGCAATGGACAGTGTGCATTAGAGGTATTTTCAATGGCTACGCTACCATCTGCTTTTTTCACAAGCCAAGTCCAGCCAGAACCAAAATTTGTCGCCGCGCTTTTTGAAAAGGCTTCTTTAAAGCTTTCAAAATCACCAAAAGCAGCATCTATTGCATCAGCAAGTAAGCCTGATGGTTTACCACCACCATTTGGGCTTAAGCACTGCCAATAAAAGCTGTGATTATAAACCTGGGCAGCATTATTAAAAAGGCCACCTTGGGCTTTTTGAATAATGGTCTCTAGGGAAGTTTCATTTTCAAATTCCGTGCCTTGTACTAGATTATTGAGGTTTGTAACATAGGTTTGGTGATGCTTGTTATAGTGGTACTCAAGCGTTTCACAGGAAATATGTGGCTCTAAGGCATCTTTTTCATAAGGCAATTCTGGTAAAGTAAAAGGCATAAGGTCCTCCAAATTAGTTGTAATCTAGCAAATTGGGGTATATTATACGCCGAAGTTTACAATTGTCTAGAGGAAAAACCCATGAGCGCAGAAACAGAAAATTTAATCAAAGAACAAATCAAACAAAATTCTATTTTACTTTACATGAAAGGCACACCTCAAATGCCTGAGTGTGGATTTTCATCTCGCGTATGCCAAGCTATGATGGCTTGTGGTGTAGAGTTTGCATTTGTAGATGTATTAAGCAACCCTGAAATTCGCGGTACGCTTCCCAAAGTTGCCAACTGGCCTACTTTTCCACAATTATGGGTTAATGGCGAACTTATTGGCGGCTGTGATATTGTGTGCCAAATGCATGAAGAGCAAAGCCTTGCGCCTTTATTGCAAAATGCTGAAAAAGAAGATAAGTCATAATTCAAAATTATAGCTTGATAAAAATTAGTGTCGCTTTAAAGCTGCAGGAGAAATCACACTTAGTGTATGGAACTTGTAAACTTTAATAAAACTCATTACATTTAGCAAAAAAAGAAAGTTATTGTTATGGAAGTTTTTGTTTTCATAGTAAAGTTGTTAAGTCTTATAAGTGCTATTTTTCTGTTTGGCTTTATCATAACATGTTATGTACTATGGTATTATCTATTGCGGCACGATATGGCTAACAAGAAAAACCTTAAAGGTTTATTCCGTGCCGAGCATTTTGCAATGGGTTTAACCGCTTTGCAATTTTTTCTTAGTGTACTAAATCTGCTTTTACAAGGTCATGCCTTAATAACACCATCTATAAATACGGCCATAGTGCTACTTGTCGCTATTGCCATACTAGTCCAAGTAGGCTTTTCACTTAAAAAGTCCCTGGTAAAGCGCCGAAGAAATATCTATATTATGATGATTCATATAGTAGAACTACTGAAAATTGTTGGATCTTTAATGCTCATATACGAACTAATGCTAGAACATACTTTTATGTGGTTTATCTAGTACAAAGCGTTGCTAAAACCCTCGCTATGCAATGGTTCATGATTCTTACATCGTACTTATATCTCAAAAGCATGGGCAGTAATACTTGCATTTATTAGCGATTCAGTTATGATCTAGGCCATCAATATCAAACTTAGATTTTTACAAAAAAAGCCTTATGTTCTTACCTAACGTATTAACTCAATTTCTTCAAATGGTCTTCTGCCATCCCTTAAGGAGCTATAATGACTGATTGTTTATTTTGTGCCATTGCAAAGGGAGAAAAGCCCTGCGACAAAGTATATGAAGATGAGCACTGCATTGCTTTTAAAGATATATTCCCCAAAGCACAGGTTCATGTCTTACTCATCCCTAAAAAACATATTAAAAGCTTATTAGAGCTTGAAGCAGAAGATCATCATTTAATGGGACATTTAAGTTTATGCATTCCTAAAATTGCCAAAGATCTTGGTTTAGAAGAAGGATTTAAAATACAGGTAAACACAGGTGTTAAAGGCGGCCAAGAGATAGATCACTTACATTATCATATTTTAGGAAATATAAATTAATTTTTTTTTGCAATCACAATTTTATGAACTAGGCTTAACAATACGTTAACGCAGCTACAAGGAAAAAGGACGAATCATGGATAGAATGCCCATTACCCAAACAGGTTTTGAAAAACTTAAAGAAGAGCTTGATAATTTAAAAAGCCATCAGCGCCCAGCTATTATAGAAGCTATTGCTGAGGCGCGGTCTCATGGGGACTTAAAAGAAAATGCCGAATACCACGCAGCGCGTGAGCAACAAGGCTTTATTGAAGGTAGAATCAGCGATTTAGAGAGCAAAATACCGCTGGCGCACGTCATTGACCTTAGCGAGGTAAACCCAGGAGATAAAATTATTTTTGGGGCAACGGTCACCCTTATGAATATTGATACAGATGATGAAGTGACCTATCAAATTGTAGGTGAATATGAATCAGATATTAAAGCACATAAGATCTCGCTTAACTCCCCTATCGCAAGAGCCTTAATAGGCAAACACGAGGGCGATGAGGTTAAAGTTCAAACCCCAGGGGGCATCTTAGACTATGAAATAGTTACAGTTGCTTACCAATAAAGCCGCAATATAAACCGGTAGTTACAATCATCAAACTTCAAGGATTGTTTTTAAGTTCTCATGTGCGCGAACTGGATTAAACTCTATCACTTTATACGCAGCAATACCTTCTTTGTAAAAAGGATCTTGAGCTATTATTTCTTGTGCCTGTTCTTTGCTAAGCAATGCAATAATCATACCACCATCACGCGGGTTTTTTGGTCCTGAAGCTAAAAACACACCTTGATCATAATACGTATTTAAAAAATTCCTGTGTGCCTCTAAAAACGCCTCCACCTGATCAAGTGGTTTTTGGTAGCGTAATTCTATAACAACCATGCTTATTGAATATCCGCTGGCGGCATATGGGCGCGATTGGAGCGCAGTTCTCTATCGGTCAGCGCACAGCTATTGCCTCTAAATCTTACCTGGGTAATGATTTTATGTTTATTATACTGAAACCAGGTTGAACACTGGCTATGATATACCCGCCCAGGCATATACGTTCCGCCAGTTTGTGAAATAGTGGTATTACCATTATCAGTATTAACTGTGGTAAATTGTGGTGTTATCATCGCAGGCGTTTGCTCAATCGATTCTTGTTTATACACATACACTCCGTCTCCATTTGGTGCTTTAACGTGTTTATCAGGGTAACCCCACTGCGCCACAAGATTATTGAGCGACTGGCCTTGCCATGAGCGCGCCATAATCTGATAATTTTGCACCGTTGCACAGCCTGTAAAGACCATAGGTAGTAAAAAAAGCAGCGATAGTTTGAATATTTTAGCCATCATGGACTCCTTATTGTTCCGCCTGCATGTCATGACAAAGTTTATCCATTCAAGCAGCGTATATGCATGGTTTAACCATCATTTTATTACACAGGTTCTTTATCTTATACATATTGATGCATTTGTCCAGTAGCTAGGGGATATTGCATGGTATCGGCATGATCTTGCCAGCTAGGATAATGGCTCGCATCAATGGCCGTAGCAATCACTTGACCTTGGATGCGTTCTAAAACCGCTAGAATTTTTTCAAAATGACGTCCATCTAATTCGGCACTAATATCATCAAGCAAAAATAAAACTTTGCGTTGATGACTTTCACTTAACTGCAGACCTTGGGCGAGTTTCATCGCGCAAATAATGAGTTTTTGCTGCCCCCTAGAGAGCGACTCACGGGCAAGTACCGTGCCTTTTTTAATACGTACATCCATGCGGTGAGCACCATATTGGCTAAAACCAAAGTGGCGATCTTTTTCCAAGGATTGTTCTAAAGCCTCTGCCAAAGATAATTCTGCCGGCCAACCGCCATAACACTGCAGGTCAATGTCATACTCTAAACCAAAATTGCATATTAAGTTTGCAATTTGTGGCGTAATGGTTTCAAGGTAACGTCTGCGATGTTCAAGCACAGTTTCATGAGCAGTAATATAAGCTTGATCCCAGGCTTGGATATGTGCTTTAGAGGCTTGGGCTTTAAGCGCACTATTTCTTTGGTTTAATAAAGCATTAGCACGGCGCCAGTGCTGAATAAATTGTGGATCTTCATAACAACACCCCCAATCGAGCCACTTACGACGCAGCATAGAGCCTTCGGTTAAAAGTTTAAAACTTTCTGGAACCAGTAATATACAGGGTAAATAAGCGACAATTGCCGCGGCACCTTGGTGATTTTGGCCATCAAGACGCATTTGCGAATCTTGGCTACGATGACGCATTAGCCCAAGCTTATGGGATTCTTCTTGAACCAGAAACTCCATATAAATCTGAAAAGATTCTTGGTTTTCTTGTATAAGGCGATGATTAGTATTAGTACGAAACGAGCGCTGCACAATAGCATAGTAAATAGCCTCTAGCACGCTGGTTTTACCGCTACCATTATTGCCAACAATTAAGGTACAACGTTTGTCAAAGTCTAAGGCCAAGCGCTTAAAATTACGAAAATGATCAATAACAAGGCGCTCAAGCAACATAGCTATGCTTATAGGCGCATAGGCATCACTACAAAAAGCTCATTTTCAGCAGAAGGAGTGGTTAGACGCGCACTACTGTTAGCATCTTGCAAAGAAAAATGCACGGTTTCATCTTCAACCGCAGAGAGTATATCTAAGAGGTAATTAACGTTAAAGCCAACATCGATCTCGCCACCTGTGTATTGAACACCGATACAATCTTCTGCCTGACCTTGCTGGGCATTATTAGCATAGAGTTGAATTTTATTTGCAGAAAATTTCATACGAATACCACGGTATTGCTCATCAGATAAAATAGCGGTACGCTTGAGCGCATCACGCAAGGTGTGCGTATTGGCAACTAAAGTGTTGTTACAGGCATCAGGAATAACACGTTGGTAATCGGGATAACGCGCATCTACAAGTTTAGAGGTAATAGTGGTTTCCCCTTGTTGCACTTGAATATGGTGATGACCAAAGGATAAAGTCACTTGGGTATCATCTTGCGCTAAAAGCTTAAGCATTTCATTTACGGCTTTTTTAGGTACCAATAATTGTATTTTTGGTAAAGTAGATTCGATATTGGCTTTAGATAAAGCTAAGCGGTGACCATCAGTGGCAACGGCAGAAATATGTCCTTCTCCTACTTCTAATAACAGACCATTTAAAAAGTAACGCACATCGTCATTGGCCATAGAAAAAGCAGTTTTTTTCAATAATTTGTATAAGTCTTCGCTAGAGAGAGTAAGAGATTGATCAAGCAATTGTGCATCAACACTAGGATAGGTCTCATGTGGCAAAATAGCTAAAGAAAACTGACTATCGCCAGAAGTAATACGGATGTTTTGCTCTTTTTCCTGAATAGTAATATCGGCATTTGCTGGCAAGCTTTTACAAATATCAAATAATTTACGTGCTGGAATCGCCACACTACAAGCCTCAAAATCACCGATTAAGGGTGCCGTTGCAGTAATTTCTATTTCTAAGTCGGTTGCTTGAAGGCGCAGGGTATTGTCTTGTACCTGCAGTTTGACATGACTTAAAATAGGCATGGTTTGGTTGCGCTCCACTACAGAACTAACTTGTTGTAATGGGCCTAAAAGTGTTTCTCTATTGATGGTGATATTGAACATCCGCAAGGGTCCTTATGTGGTTAATGAACGAATTAGGTTAGCATAATCTTCTGCAATGTTTAAGTCTGTTTCTTTAAATTTTGCAATGGCGCGTACTGCGTGTAACACCGTGGTGTGATCGCGCCCACCAAAAGCATAGCCAATTTCTGGTAAAGAATGACTTGTAAGTTCCTTAGCCAAGGCCATGCCCAGCTGTCTGGGTCTTGCCACAGAACGATTACGCCGTTTAGAGAGTATATCTGCTACTTTAAGTTTATAATATTCGGCTGTGGTTTTAATGATATTGTCTAAGGTGACGAGTTTATCTTGCAAGGAGATGAGGTCTTTTAAGGTTTCTTTTACAAAATCAGTAGTGATATCGCGGCCGGTAAATTTAGCATTGGCTAATACCCGCTTGAGTGCGCCTTCTAGCTCACGAACGTTAGAACGAATCCGTTTGGCAATAAAAAAGGCTACTTCGTATTCGAGCTTTACGCCGGCTTGCTCAGATTTATTCATAATAATGGCCACACGGGTTTCTAAATCAGGGGGTTCTATCGCAACCGTAAGGCCCCAACCAAAGCGTGATTTTAAGCGCTCTTCCAAGCCGCTAATTTCTTTAGGGTAGCGATCACAGGTCATGATAATGTGTTGATTGCCTTCCATAAGCGCATTAAAGGTATGAAAAAACTCTTCTTGGGAACGATCCTTACCTGCAAAAAACTGTATATCATCAATGAGCAAAGCATCTACAGAACGATAGTATTGTTTGAATGCATTAATAGCATTGTTTTGCAAAGCTTTAACCATATCGGCAACAAAACGCTCAGAGTGTAAATACAAGACCTTGGCATTATTTTTACGTTCTAAAATAGAATTACCCACTGCATGCATTAAATGGGTTTTACCCAGGCCGACTCCGCCGTATATAAAGAGCGGATTATAGGCACCCGTTTCAGCCACTTGATGGGCGGCAGCGCGGGCAAATTGATTTGATTTACCTTCAACAAAATTGCTAAATATTTTATCTGGATCCAAGCCACTATCGTGGGCAAAGCTTAGTTGGCTTTTTTTACCACTTGGCGTTGAAGCACGCAACGTCGGCTCTAAGGCTTTTTTAGGCTCCACCGCTGCTGGCGCAGGTGCTTTAGGGGCGCCAACATGCATGTCTACCTGATGGTTTTGCGGCAAAGATTTGGTAACTTCGAGTATTTGCTGCCAGTAGTTGTCACGTACCCAGCGCTCAACAAAGCGATTAGGGGCAAACAGGGATATTTTTTGATTGGCCACTTCCACTTGCAAGGGGCGTATCCAGGTATTATATTCCTGTGTGGATAACTTTTCTTCCAATTGTGCGCTACAGGCGCTCCAAACCTCACTCATTCAACACCAAACCCTTCACACTCATCAACAAAGGACTCAATCCTAACGGCTCTTGAAACAAAAATCAAGCAAGAATACCGTTTTTTTCAAGGAATATTTTTTGTGGATAACTATGTTGATAAGCTTGTTGATAAACATGTTGATAAGTCACTTTTTAGACAAAAATCACCCGGACGGTCAAAAACCCTCTTAAAAACACAAAAAAACCAAATGCTTGTTAAAAAATAGCATTATTTTCCATTTTTTTTTGATAATCGCAGGTTTTGATCTAATCTTACTATACACATTAAAAAATGGCTGAAAGTGATGACAGATGAAAATGATACTAAACTTACAATTAATATAACGATACAAGATAGTTTATCAGAAAACAATACATCAGATAATGTGTCAATAAACATGGAAATTGATTGGAACAGTTTTAGTGAAGAAAGAGAAGAAACATACAAACTTCCTGTTACCATTACATGGCGAAACAGAAGTATTCCCCCTGAAAATGAAGCCAAACAAACAGCAATTGAAGAGATAAAACGCAAACAGACCCAAGCGCTTGAGCTCATCTCGATTTGTGCCCGGGCAGCAAGGCTTTATGCATTATCTAATCAAGAGGCTAAAACATTAGCTGAATATATGCTTGATAGATATAAGCCTCAGGAACTAACAGCAGAAAAATTTGATAAAGGAAGGAAAAGTCGCTTTGAAAGTTGTTTCAGTAAGGCTATGGAAATTGCACCACCCAAGAGTACTCATGAATGGGGGGAGATAATAAAAAGATGCGAGGAAGATTTATGCCAAGTGGTTAACATGGATATTGAAGAAAAACAAATTGATGAACAACAAATTGATGAACAACAAATTGATGAACAACAAAAAGAAGAGGTTGTTGATTCATGTAAAGCTATCAACCCAAAATCAAAAGATGATCCAAAACCCACAAGTAAAGAAGAAAAGCATGCTTTGATTCAAGTAAAGCATAACGGCCATCAGATAGTGAGCTGCCCCTCGCTGGATGAGAGACCAGTAAAAGGAGTGAAACCCTATTTAGTGAAAGATCAATTAACGAGCATCATGGATGATTTGCAAGCGAGCATCAGGGATGATTTGGAAAAAAAACAACTCCTTACTGAAACCCACAATGTTACTTGGAACCTACTTACCTCTATGCCGTATCATATAAAAGAGAAAACCGTTGATGCTAAGAATAAGCAAAGGAAAACCTTGCAAGGTATGATAAATGGCATAAAAAAATATAATAAAGATAAGAAAAAACCACCGATATACCTGTTTCCTATCCCAACTAATGGTTTCGGGGTCACCTTGCACAACAATGGAAGCCAACTACAACAAGATGCCCTGAGAGAAGCTGATACAACTTTTTTTCATACTATAAAAGATATGCCTGAAATACCTTATATTGAGAAACAAGCAGTAGGTTCTACTGCTGGTAAAGCTTCTATAGCTGAATATGCCAATCAACTACTAGAGAAGGAGACTGCTCAATTATATGAAAATAAAAAACTTTTACAGCTGAGCTTTACTCTGCTTTACTGCACAAAATTTGACGGAAAAGAACATGATGACCAACTAAAATATGGACCACTAATTCAAGCAATGCAAAGTGTCTGTGATACAAACTTTCATATTGCTGGCTGCAAAAGTGCTAATGATCGCGCATCATCTCATATCAGTATGACGCATGTTCTACATGATTTTGCAGATAATAAATTATCAACAGAAGACAGCAAAAAGATTAGAGAAGCAATTAAATCACGGGACTTTGATAAATTAAAAGAAGCGGTAGAAGAGACTCACGCAAAAAACTGGTATGGATGCGGTCAATATGCTGCGATAGTAAGAGCAGGTGCAGGTAAACTGCAAGCTCAGAGCAAAGAAGGGAGTTTAAAAGCAAGAACACAGAGTCAGAATACTAATTTTGCGCTTTCTAGCAATTATAACCAGACGGTGTATAACAGAAATGCAAGCAAGACCCAAGTCAAAAAGGGTCAAGAATGGGTAACGAGTCAAATTGAGGAAAATTTTTCGAAAGAATATCCACAAGCGTTTAAACAGTTTGAACTCAAACAGAAAATACAACAGAAAATAAAACAGCATATTAATAGGTTAGAGCGCAAAATTGAGAGTTTAAAAAAACAAAAAAATAGTAAGAAAGAAATTCTAGAAGCCAAGATAACAGCATTGCAAAGTGCATTGGAAGGCAACACCGAAAACTTTGAAGGTGAACAATATAAAAAGCACCGATTAGGATATGTATTTACTTTGTTCAAAAAAACACGCACAGAACGCTTGATAAATAAAGCAAAAAAAGCTCAGGGCAAATCTAGCGAATCCTCAAGCGGCTTAGGCTAAAAACCGGAACCCACGACAAAAGCAATAAAAGCAGCGCCAAAAGCATATACACCCCCATCACCAGCATTGGATTATGGGAGGTAGCAAAACCCAATAAAGTGGTAATAAGACCCGCACCAGCGATAGAAACCGCGCCCCTTTTTTGTGCTAAAAAGACATTATTTTCCATTTTTTTGATAACCGCTGGTTTAGATCTAAGCTATAAAGAAAAACAAATCTTCTCATCACCTGCTTCTGAGGCAATATATCTTACTCCAAGTGTATAAGTCTTAAGGCTTGTAGTTGAATGTAGCTAAAAAATGTTATATTATGCCGCCGTCATTTTATCTATTTATTATAGAAAATTAGGGATTTAGAAATGATTATTACTCTCACAACCGGAATGAAGTATAATCTTAACCTTGCAGAGAATAGGCATCGGTTGAACAGCTATATTCCTCAATTACGAACGCTTGAAAAAACCGGTGAATTAGACACTATTTGTACACAAATAGAAAGTGAGGCGATAATAGATAACACCATTTTGGAAATTTATCGTAAAGCAAAGAACAATAATACTCAAGCAATTGAGTTTGCGACAAGATACTACACGCCAACGGCCACTGAACAGGACCCTGATCATAGTCGATATACTTTTGTCAAGGGACAAGCTTATCGCTTGCCTAGGACAGAAGATGATGATTGTGTTGTTTATGCCCTAATAGACAAATATATTTACGAACGGTACAGAAATGATCGAAACTCTGATGTTTGTTTAAATTTACGACGGGCTATCAATAAATTTATTCCAGAAGCCATAAAAGAACCAGACTCTAAGTTAAGAGAAATTTTAGCAGCACATGAAACTGCTTCTGGAACTTATTATGGTGATTGCTTGTCTGAAGATTCAGATAGTGAAGCAGAAAAAAAATATAAGGCATTACCAATCGAAAAACGCGACCGTAAACGTAATAAATCAAGAAAGTACAGAAATCGTGCCAAGGCAAGATCTTATCACTGTGCCATGGATGGTACTAGCAAACTGCCAATAATTGATTTTAATGAACGCCCTCGCATAGACCGAGAAAGTGAGAGGGGTGACCGTCGAACCATCAATGCAGACCTGAACCTTATTAACGAGAAGCTCGAAAAAGAGGGTGTATTGCCTCCTGAATTTCTAGCCTCATTAGAAACCAAGTTTGTTGTCGCGCAATATCGGGGAATACATTACATCACCTCTAAATGGGATGCGATTGCAAGACGAGGGCATCGAAAAATAGATGAACGTAAAAAGCCACAATATAGTAGTGCTGTTTTATCAAGCTGTGGCATTACTTCCTACCATCAATATGTTGAAAGCTTACAGTCAAAACGAACAGAACGAAGTTTCCGTAAAGAACTCAATACGCAAGCTGCTAGCATTGCTCAATCATTGTTGTTGATGCAACATACCGATCCTGTCAGTTATGATGGTTTTACCTATGCCAGCTTATTCCATCTGCTGCAATATTGGTATTCTTCTAATTATGATGGATTTTCAAAAAAGCTAGAAGACAATCTTAAAAAAACAGACTCTGTATTCAAACCATTTTTAGAAAACTCTCAAAGGCCTTTACTCTCTACGGGAGACATACCGTATCATGCCTTGAAATATGCCTATGGGATCAAACTTTATGAAGAATATAAAGATCAACGACTTCGTCCTCGCTGGCGGAAAAATGGAAAAGCAGAACGCCCATACTCTGGCAAAGTTTATGTTAGTTTACACCCTTTAAGTGATTATACAGAATATAACCCATCTCATATAACATCGATGTACAAAAAAGGATTGATAAAATTAAGCAATTTCATTTCTTCTGAGCGTGAAACATCATTCTTAGCCCATATTCCACAAGATAGAGTCCTTTTTCAGCATACAGCTAAGTATCCTTCATTCAAAGGTCGTTATAAAAGCGTCTATGAATATAAATATGGCATTTCAGAATCAATGTATACAAAACTACAAAATGGATTTAAAAATTTTGCACCCCACTCACCAGAAAGACGCAATCTAAAACTTATACTTGGTGAATATCTTTGTGCGTATCAAGAAGTGCGCCTGATTTCAAAAGCTCAGCATATAGCTGAAGAAATTGGTGCCGTATTAATATGCCGAGATGAAGATGGGAAGTTTGCGCTTAAGCATCCAGATACACCGCATACCGCCAATACGCGTTTACATCCAATCATCATGGCTAAACGTAAATTATATGAAGCCATAGCAGAAAAAAACCCTAAATGTATAACCTCAATATCTAGAGGGCAAGTTCGTCATAAATTAAGCTCAGAACTACCTGTTGAGATGAGTTCTCAGCAACGAAAAACAGAGTGGATGAGATTATTCACTAGTAAAGATCGTGGAGCTAAAAGAGAAACTGTTAGGCCAGTAAAAACTTTTACAAGATAAATAATACATTTCTAAATAAATCATAGACTAAACCCGATCCAAACACGCCTTCTGCTCCTGGCTCGCAAACACCGGAACCCACCACAAAAGCAATAAGAGCAGCGCCAAAAGCAAATATACGCCCATCACCAGCATTGGATTATGGGAGGTAACAAAACCTAATAAAGCGGTAATAAGACCCGCACCAGCCATAGAAACTGCGCCTCTGACCGCGCCTGCAGTGCCAGCCATGGATTGAAACATCCCTGTACAAAGCGCTGAATAATTGGGATACATCAAACCCAGCACCATGCTTAATACCACCACCAGGGCAATAAAGTTCACTATGTGCAAAGGGGCCTCATAGGCTAATAGTAGGCCAGACATGCTCACCATGATTAACACAAAAATACAAGAAAGAATAACTGCACCAGTACTTAAACAACGCATGATAAAACGGTTAGCAAAACTGGCAATAAAGTACATCACACCAATAATCATGGCAGTGTGACCATAATACAAATAGGAATGATGGTATTGTTCAATGACTAAAAATGGCCCTAAAACATTATAAACATTAAGCATTCCAAAGCCCACCGCCAAGGCCAACACATTTTTCATATAAGACCAGTTGCCAGAGACCATTTTATAATGCGCCCACACCGTGGTGAACTTTTGACGCGTACGCTTGTGCTTGGTATGGGTTTCGGGTAATAAAAACAGCATGAGGGTAAACACTACGACACTATAAAATGCTAAAAATAAAAAACAGGCCTGCCAATGAAAATAACTAAGTAAATAGGCCCCCAAAATAGGAGCCAAGACCGGGCTTAAGGCCCAGGCAGAGGCATTGTATACACATACAGCTCTTAAGCGCTCTCCTTGGTATAAATCTGCCATCATTGCCCGAACACACAGCACCACACCAGCGACCGATAGGCCCTGAAAGAGGCGCAAAGCTATAAATGCATGTATATGCTGCACCAAAATAGTAGCACCACTAAAAACACTAAAAGAGAGCAGGCTGCCAAGTAAAATATTGCGCCGGCCGTATTGATCGCTCAAAGGGCCAATAATCAGCTGACCAAAAGCAAAACCAAAGAGATAAATAGCGATAGAAAACTTCACCCAAAAATGACTGGTAATAAAATATTGGCTCATGGATGGCAGTGCAGGAGTGTAAATATCTATGCCCATACCACAAATGGGTATTAATAACATAAAAAGAGAGACCATAGTAGAGGAATCTTGATGAATGTGGTGTTTATGCATTGCATTCTTCCTTAAAGTGACTGACATTATATTTCATTTTTTTGCCAAGCTCAAACCTTTCTCGCTGCAGTCACTAGATTATTGCACTTGAAATAAAATACGCTTGTTTTTCAAGTTATTACACTTATCACATCACTTTATACCTTAAAAGGGATGTTTCAGTTCCCCAAAGTACTGTTATATTTTATGTAATCGAAATCCATCAAAGCTTTTGATGAGCTTATTGGGCGCGCCACTAGCTGGCTTATCCAAAACTTGATACAAACATTAATCTCAAGTACAATGGCCTCACTTTTAAACTCTAAGCCCTGGTGGCACAGCTGGATAGCGCGGCCCCCTCCTAAGGGGCAGGTCAGAGGTTCGAATCCTCTCCAGGGCACCATTTTTTACAAAAGGAAAACAACTATGTGTGGCATTATCGGTATGATTAGCAAAAAACAACAAGCAGTCGCACCTTATTTAATTCAAGGCCTAGAACGCCTAGCCTATCGCGGCTATGATGCTAGCGGTATAGCCACCATCACGCAAGGCCAAATTAAACTGCAAAAAGCTGCCGGAAAAATAAGCGTTTTATCGCAGCTCCTTTCTCAAGACCCAAATCAAGGAAGCTGTGGCATTGCTCACACACGCTGGGCTACCCACGGAGCGGCAAATGATCAAAATGCCCACCCCCATCAAGCAGGGCCTATTGCACTGGTGCACAATGGCATTGTTGAAAATTATGCCAGCCTTAAAAACACATTAGAAAATAAAGGCGCATCGTTTTTATCACAAACAGACTCTGAAGTGGTGGCACAACTGTTGTTTAGCCTTGATCAAGGTGATGTAATCCAAGCTCTGAAAAAAACCATACCGCAATTACAAGGCGCATTTGCCTTAGCCATCATACACCAAGATCATCCAGAGCAAATGGTGGTGGCAAGCTATGGACAACCGGTGGTCTTAGGAGAAAGCCCAGAAGGATACTTTATTGCATCAGATCGCTTTGCGATTGCGCCATATTGTCAACACATAACCTACTTAGAAGATGGTGATATTGCACAAATCAATAGCGATGGCTGGCAAATTTTTGATCTCGCCTTCCAAGCAGTCTCAAGAGAGGCAAAACTGATGCAAACTGATGCTCTAGCTATGGATAAAGGCCCATATCGCCACTATATGCAAAAAGAAATTTTTGAGCAAGAGCAAGCCTTAGCCCAAACCATTAAACACTGGCAAGCGCAATATCTTAACCAGCCTGAGTTTGAAACCATACTCGCGCGCAGCAAATACATTCGCATTATTGCCTGTGGCACCAGCTATCACGCAGGATTAGTGGCCAAATACTGGCTTGAAGATTGGGCAAATTGTCCTTGTGAAGTGGAAGTGGCTAGCGAGTATATCTATCGTAAAAGTGTTATGCCACAAGATGCCTTGTTTATTGCCATTAGCCAATCTGGAGAAACCATCGATACCATCAAAGCACTGCGCCAAGCAAAAGCACAAGGCTATAAAACCATGGTTATTTGTAATGTTGCCCATAGCACCATTACCCAAATTGCAGACTTGGTGCTTTTAACTCAAGCAGGGCAAGAAATTGGTGTTGCCTCCACCAAAGCCTTTACAACCCAACTTGCGGCCTTATATATGATTAGTGCCAAGCTTGCTAGTCTTTGCGATACAAGCCTGGAGCTGGATGCGGAATTTATCGACCCGCTCTACCAAGCCGTTCCAATGATTAGTCAATGTTTACAATTAAAAGATCAAATTGCAGCCCTAGCCAATCATTTTCATCAAAAATCTCATGCCTTGTTTTTAGGTCGTGGCCCGTATTTTCCAATAGCCCAAGAAGCGGCTTTAAAAATGAAAGAAATTTCCTATATTCATGCCGAAGCCTACCCTGCTGGAGAACTCAAACATGGGCCTTTAGCGCTTATTGATGAAGACATGCCCGTTATTGTTGTTGCGCCTAATAATGCGCTCTTAGATAAGCTCATTAGCAATATGCAAGAAGTTGCTGCCCGAGGCGGAGAGTTTTATATCTTTACCGAAGCCTCTGTTGCAAACCGTTTAGATGATATTGGTGAAGCGATAGTATTGCCCAACTTAAACGCTAAAATCGCCCCACTGCTATATATGATTCCTTTACAACTTTTATCCTACTACAGCGCCGTGGTTAAAGGCACCGATGTGGATCAACCTCGTAATTTGGCAAAATCAGTTACTGTGGAATAATCCATAAAGGGGTACTTTTTATTTGTTTTGATTTCATATTTTCAAGGACCAAGATATCAAATATTTTACTAAAAAAAAATCATTAAAAACATACATAATCATTTTAACTATGTTTTTTTGCTCTAACTGTTCAACAGCTTATGGTAAAGAAAAAAGTATCTTACACTGTCTAAAAACAGACAGAGAATATGCACAATCTTGGAAAAATTCCTATGATTATGATCCCGAAGAAGCATATATTTTTGGTGAAACTATCAAAAAACTGGTAAAAGAAAAAAACCTTAAAAGTATATTTGATCTTGTTGAGGGTGAGTTAACTTCCGGTCCAAGAAAAAACTTTGTCCGTAATAAGAATTTCTCTGATATATTTTCTAACAAATGGCGAAACAGTGTACTTAAAAGTAAATCTCCTTGCTCACCGATGGGATGGCGAGGTTTTATGCTTGATCAAGGATCAATTTGGTACAACAAAGATCAAGATAAAAATAAATGGTATATTGTTTCAATTAATGGAGCAAAAAATGAAAAAATTTCAGAAACAAAATTACCTATTGCTTGGAAAGTATCTGGGAAGATCATTCCACCTCAATGTTTCTCAACTTTATGGTTGTCTAGTGAAAATTACGAAAAATTTTCAAGTAAGTTTAACATTAAACATTATAAATATTTTTTAAATAATCCGGGCAAATTTTTAGGTAAAAAAATACCTAACTTAGAACCTATTCATTTTTGGGATGAAAAAATTTATCTTGCAGCACCACTTAAAGAATGTTTTAAAGGTAATTTAAGAGATGGTAGTATAGTCAATACAACTAATTTTGATAGTATAAAAGATAAGCTCCGCGAGCTTACTAAACCCCCATTAGACTTCAAAAACATCATATCCAGTCTTGGTAAGCTGCAGGATACTGATATAAAAATAAGTAATAAATCTATTTATAACACAATTTGTTCAACTGAGTCTCCATGCACTGAATATGCTTATACTATTTTATCAAAAATTCCTTTACAAAAATGTAATAGTCTTGCTCCTCATATAACTGGTAAATGCGAAGCGTCTTTTTTAATTTCTGTAGGTAATAATAGTGGAGGTTCTATGGGATGGTATATGAGTTATAATATTTATGGACTATTTTCTTTTAATGATGATAAAAAATATATCATCCCACTTAAAAGCTTTGATAATAAAAATAATGCAATTAATTATATCAAAGGCGATAAATGAGAAAGATCTAAGCAGCAAAGAAGATCACCTCTGGATGAATACAAATGTCTATTGTGTTCATAAAAAACATATAAAATGACAAGATAACTTGTAGTTTACAAGGTATAAATATCCTCCTACTCAAGGAAGAATGTACTTAAAGCTTACAAGATAAAAAATCAAATTATCCTGCGCGCAGCATTCTCTTTAAAGTTTCTATCGAGGTATTTTTCAATTTTTCCCATTTACTCTGATTGCTAATTATAGTTTGTGCACCGTCGAGTAATTGATTCCCAAGCGCCCGGTAACAAGCAACAATCTCTTCATAAACATCTGCAGTAAAGTTATCGCTGTTATGTGCATTTATTATCTTATCTAGGTTCCCTCCAAGTATAATATCTGCTACCTTTAAATCTTTTTCATCATATTTTACAGAATAAATTTCTGATAAGTATGCTGAATATGCAATATTTGCTGCAATATCAAATGATTCCTCATCGCCCAAAGAAAAGTCTACAGCACCATTACCCATTACAATACCAGCACATGCAGCAAGGTTGTCTAATTTTTCAGTTTTTGCTTTCGCAAAAGTACAAGAAATTGATAGTATTAATAAAATGCTCATGACTAACTTTATTATCTTCACAATAGTTCTCCTTGTTTAATACAACAAACATCATGTTAGATAATATATAGAGTATTGTCCAATCTCATCCAATCTTTCATATCAGACTGGCATTGTCAAAATACCTAATTTCTATATAATGGTTTTATCCAAATGACTTAAGAGACATGATGATTTACCTTGAACCCTATAAGAAATATGCCGTTTTTGAAGGACGCGCTTCACGCAGGGAGTTTTGGACCTATAAACTCTTTGTTTGTCTTTTTTTTATTGCTTTAATTGGTGCAAGTGCAATCTTTGCAAGCCTTCACCTTTATGTACTTTCATCTTTGATGGGTATAGCGATGGTTTTATTTAGTATCTTTACCATCATCCCTGGCATTGCCGTTACCTTTCGGCGTTTACATGATACCAATCGCAGCGGCTGGTTTTTGTTATTATTCTTTATTCCTGTGATTGGATCACTGGTTTTGCTTATTACGTTTTGTCTAAAAAGCACCCCAGGCGCAAATCAGTATGGGCCGCACCCTTACGGACTTTCTGATACAAAAAAAGAGGGACGATAAAAAAACTAGTTTGCCCTTACGTCCTTGCATTTAAAGCCGTTTCTTGATAGCGTAAGTGCAGCTAAAAAACCTAAGTATAGTATGCCCATTACTCTTATTAGTGCCATGACAAAAAATCGCGTTATTGGAAAAGATAATAGCATTCCCTGGCACCTACCTGCAGACTTTGCATATTTCAAAAAGCATACCATGGGAAAACCCATGCTGATGGGCTATCATACCTTTGTGTCTTTACCAGGCGTACTACCTGGTCGCAAACATTTTGTACTCTCTCATGAACCACTTCAAAGCGAGCATTCAGATGTTATGTGGCTTAAAAGCTTGGATGATGTATCCCAACATATTGATCCCAGCCAAGAGTTAATGGTTATAGGTGGCGCACATGTGTATAGTCAAATGATTGATCAAGCGGACACTATCTTGCTTACAGAAATTGATGTAGAGATAGATGGAGATCGTTACTTCCCAAGCATTAATACCCAGGATTTTGAAAAAACATCCTGCAGTCATTACCCTAAAGATGAGCATAATGCTTATGCCATGAATTTTTTGCGTTATGAACGCATCAAGAAGCACGCGCATGGCCAATCATAATTCCGCGCCTTTTTCAGCCATCGTTATCGCTAGTTTCGGTCAAAAGGTTCGTGTTTTAGATAGCCAAATGGAGGTTTTTTCTTGTGAATGTTATAAAAGCCTTGGCCCGCTTGTCGTTGGCGATAAGGTACAGGTACAACAAGATAGCGATACGGGTCACTATATTGTTAAAACAGTTGCACAGCGCAGCAACACTTTATTACGCCCGGATATTCAAAAAAAGATGCGTGCCGTTGCCACTTGTGTCGATCAAATTTTTATCGTTGTGGCCATTGAGCCGGCTTTTCGCCTGCTTCAGATAGATAAAATGATTGCGGCTTTAAGCGTGCAAGGCTTCAAGCCTATTATACTACTTAATAAAATGGATTTAGCAGATCAAGCACCAACAAGTCTCGCGCAGCTAGAGCAAATCTACAGTAAACTTGGCTACCTGGTTTTACATACCAGTGCTCAAGAAACAAAGAGCCTTAAAGCCCTGCAAAGCCAGCTTCAGGACAAGGTTAATATTTTTATTGGCCCCTCAGGCGTTGGCAAATCTAGTTTGCTTAATGCTATGATGCCACATTTAGAACTCAAGACCAAAACCCTCTCAGAAAAAGCCAAAGGACGCCACACCACTAGTACCATTCACTATTACCAGCTTAATCCTAGCACTGCAATTATCGACTCTCCTGGTTTTGATGATTTTGGTTTATGGGATATTGACCCCAAAACCTTGCAGCAAGGTTTTAGAGAAATAAATCAGATAGGCCAGAACTGTCAATTTCGAAACTGTCAGCATATTCATGAGCCTGGCTGCATGGTAAAGGCAGCAGTGGAACAAGGTACCATTAGCAAAAGTCGCTATGAACATTACATGAAATTATGGCTTGAGAGTAAAGATAATAATGCATCATAGCGCAGGTGAAAAAACCACAGCTTCTATTAGATTGAACAATATTAACAAGCAATCAAAGGTATAAAAAAACAGCATTGATAGCTTTATCGCTGCGCATTTCATTAATGGGACCTTGCATCACTATACCTATAAAATATTAGACACTAGAGTACTCTAAGCAGACGCTGCTCCGTAGTTGGTTTCATCTACATTTCCATCACTAGCAGTATCTCTTTTAGGACTATTTAAACAGCAGGAAGTCGTCCACCATTGCTGGACGACTGGACCCTGCCAAAGCAGCACCAACTATTACGCTCACTGTGTGATGCCCCATCTGACCCAGCTGGTATTGATCCATATGATGGATGGCCCTCTTCAGGTCCTCGATTTACACGTCTACCATCACTCCGATTAGAAGGACACATCAATTTGTTGAATCCTTTTTCAAGATCACTGCGATACCAAAGCAATACTGGCAAAAAGACAGGTAGTCCTATACACACCCACTTGATACAAAAAAAAGTATCATCATCAATTTCAACTAAATGTTTTTCGGTTATGGTGTTGTTATTGTACAAACTAGACACGTTAGCTTCACAATAAAATATATTAACAACTATGGTATGATTTGAGTCATCATATATTTGATACTTTCCTGAGGGGTCCTTAGATATACTATACAAAACGGTAGGCAAGATATAATTGGTCAAAAAAAGGAAAGAGAAATTTATAAACAGGAATGTAAAAAATGCACATTGACCATCACTTAGATTCACATCTCCAGTATTATTTTCTTGATCGTTTTCTTGCAAAGTGTTGGCACAAATTCCAAGGAATATGACACACAACCCGAATCCTGCAGAGAATTTAAAAAGAGTATGCAGGTCTTTATCTCCCTGCTCATGACATACGGTACCATTGATACCAATAGTGTCTTCTGGACCCCAATTAACTGTATCATTGATACCAATAGTGTCTTCTGGACCCCAATTAACTCTACCATTGATACCAATAGTGTCTTCTGGACCCCAATTAACTCTACCATTACTCATAAAAACACACCCCTATTGATAAACATAAAATAAATTCAACAATCATTGTAATATTTTATTTTCAATATTCAAGCATGACATTGTTTCCTATTTGTAAAGGCCCGCATATTGGCTGCTCATCTACAAATGGAAGGAACAATCATTTATTGTTTAAGAAACGAGACAACTGTAGACCCTGCGCTAAAATTCTAACGGACAAACCATATTGTGCTGCTACTTTTAAGTGCAAAATACGAAACAAATCCAATACTTTGGAAATACATATTTTCAAACATTCAAAGTCAACTATAATTACGTGGTAATTTCTAAAACGAAAGTGACCGATGTAAAACTATCATCGCTTGCAAAATCAAACAGTTTTTCACTCTCAAACCGTGGATCCCAGGAAAACACCAGACTATCTACTTTTAGAGCCAAACTTAAGCATTAATATTGGATGAAGCATTCTTATCTTGAGCGCGTTTTTGCATCACGCCCCACACTTGCCATAAACTCAAAAGTAATAATACGGCAAGCAACAAAGCACTATAAACGGCCATGCCTAACCCTAAAAACTGCCAATGATGCTCTGCACAATCTGCCGTACCAACAAAAAGACGATGCAAAAAATTCAACCATGGGTGACCTTCAACAAATTGCTTGAGTTCAATGGGACACGCCATGCTTTGACCATTTGGAAAATATTGCAACATCACTTGTTTATTGGCATAAAAAAGCCCACCCAACGCAGCAATTACATTACATAAGCTACATATGAGTGCACTGTAATAGCGCGCAGCGAGAAACAAGCCAAATAAGGAAAAAAGCGCAACTAACATCATTGCAATGCGCTGAAACACGCACAAAGGGCATGGTTCTATGCCTTGTGCAAATTGAAAATATAAGGCCACCGCAACGGCTAATGCGCTGAGAAATAAACTTGCATAAAAACGCTGCCTGAGGGATAAGGAAAAGAGTTGCATAGGGTTAGCCAAACACGGTTGATGTGTGTTAGAATACCCCACATTAATGCAAAATGGAAGTTGATATGACGGATCCGGTAATTTTAGTAGATGGCTCATCCTACTTATTTCGAGCCTTCTATGCCCTACCTCATCTTAAAAGCCCACAGGGTGAGCCCAGCGGTGCTATTTTAGGGGTCATGAATATGCTAAAACGCCTGCTTAAAGATCACGACCCTCAACATATCGGAATTATTTTTGACCCTAAAGGTAAAAACTTCAGACACGATATTTACCCAGAATACAAAGCCAATCGCAGTGCCATGCCAGAGGATTTGTCTTGTCAAATTCAAGCAACATTCAACATGATTGAATTGATGGGACTGCCCTTAATTATTGTCGATGGAGTGGAGGCTGATGATGTTATTGGCTCACTGTCCAAACAACTTGTAGCACAAAACCGTACTGTGTTAATTTCCTCTAGTGATAAAGATTTAGCGCAGTTGATTGAGCCAGGTGTGAGCATTATCGACACCATGAAAGATGTGCACATTGACACGGCCTTAGTAGAGCAAAAATATGGGGTTCGGCCAGATCAAATTATTGATCTTTTAGCACTGGCGGGTGATACCTCAGATAATATCCCAGGCATTCCCTCTGTTGGCATGAAAACTGCAGCCAAGTGGCTCCAACAATATGATAGCTTAGAAAATCTTCTTGCCCATAGTTCAGAAATTAAGGGCAAAGTTGGCGAAAAACTTCGTGACAATGAAGACTTAGCCCATCTTTCAAAACGGTTAACCACTATTAAATGCGATGTCGATATTAAAATAGATCTCTCACAACTGCAGCGCCAAGCGACCGATCATACACCCTTTATTGATGCCTTAAAAAAATGGGGCTTTAGCAGTTGGCTTAAAGAATACAGCCATGAAGAAATTCAAGCACAAAGCACAGAAGATACCGCGCAGTACGAATGTATTTTAACCGGCAAACAACTGGATCGTTATTTAGATAAAATTAAACAGCAACAGTCTTGTGCCCTAGATACTGAAACCACCAGTCTAGATAGCCAAAGCGCTAAACTTGTGGGCATTTCTCTTGCTGTGGCACAAGGGCATGCTTGTTATATTCCGCTGGCACATGATTATCTTGGTGCTCCAGCGCAGCTCGAGCAAAATATGGTATTGAGCAAACTTAAAACCATCCTAGAAGATCCCGCAATTGCCGTTATTGGCCAAAATATTAAGTATGATTACCATATTTTAAGTCGCTATGGCATTGAAATTGCCAATGTTGCCTTTGATACGATGCTTGCGAGTTTTGTGCTCTATAGTGGTCAGGGCCGTCATGGCTTAGATTACCAAGCCTTAAAGTTTTTTAATCATTCATGCATCTCCTATGAAAGCTTAACCGGCTCTGGTGCCAAACAAATCCCTTTTAGCCAGGTAGATGTCCACCAAGCTTGTACCTATGCATCTGAAGATGCCGATTATACCTGGCGCTTATACCAGCACCACAAAGCAGAATTTGCTAAAGAACCTGGGCTTCTTGAGGTTTTCAAGCACATAGAAATGCCCTTGGTTAAGATTTTGGTGAACATGGAACAAACAGGCGTGTTGCTTGACCGCCCGCAGCTTGCGCTACAAGCCGAGCAATTAAGCACAAAATTACAGGCCTTAGAACAAAAGGTCCATGCGCTTGCCGGCGAGCCATTTAATCTAGGTTCGCCTAAGCAATTACAACATATACTTTATGAGCGCATGGATATAAAGGTTATTAAAAAAACCCCAGGTGGCCAACCGTCAACCTCTGAGGAAGTTTTAATGACGCTGGCGCCAGATTACCCTATCGTTGAGCACATTCTTATCTATCGCCATTTAAGCAAACTCTTAAGCACCTATTTATTGCCATTACCACAGCAAGCAGATGCACAAGGGCGCATTCACACTACGTATTTGCAAAGTGGTGCCGCAACCGGGCGTTTTTCTTCCGCCAAACCCAATTTACAAAACATTCCAATAAAAACCAAAGAAGGCCGAGCCATACGCAGTGCCTTTATTGCGCCTAAAGATCATCTTTTAGTTGCCGCTGATTATTCCCAGGTTGAACTGCGTATTATGGCCCATTTATCCAATGACCCTGGTCTTTTAAAGGCTTTTAAGAACAATGTTGATGTTCATCAAAGTACGGCAAGTGATGTATTTGATGTGCCACTAGATGCCGTCACTGACGCGCAGCGCCGCGCAGCTAAGGCAATCAACTTTGGTTTAATGTATGGCATGAGTGCATTTGGTTTGGCCAAACAATTACAGTGTGATCGTGCCCAAGCAGCACAGTATATAGAATCTTATTTTGCTCGTTATCCCAAGGTCAAAGATTTTATGCATCAAAGTGAGCAACAAGCGATAGAACATGGTTATGTAGAAACACTTGCCAAACGACGTCTCTATCTTCCTGATATTCATGCTAAAAATGGTTTAAAAAGGCAGGCGGCTCAACGAGCAGCGATTAATGCGCCACTGCAAGGTTCTGCTGCTGACATTATTAAGCGCGCCATGATTCAAGTCCATCAAACCCTACAAGAAGGGCAGTATCGGGCAACAATGCTCATGCAAGTGCACGATGAATTGGTCTTTGAAGTCCACCAAGAAGATGTTGCTGCCTTTAAAATATTTATCGCTAAAGCCATGCAAGATGCAGCAGCACTCAGTGTGCCGCTCCTGGTGGATGTGGGAAGCGGATACAACTGGCAAGAGGCGCATTAAGATATAACTTTTAGGGAATAAAAAATAAAAAAAACAAATCAATGTTCAATCAAGGCAATTTATAGTTGACATTTAAATATATTATGTTAGCATTATGTAACTTGTTAATATTTAATAAATAATGAGCTTTACAACAGACAAACCTCCACTAACTCCAAAACAAATGGAAGAAAAATTTGAAATGATTTTTCGTATTAATGAATGTAAGCCTAAATCTTTTTCAGACTTAGGCTTAAATCTTACATTAGATCTGTTTGGTGTAAGAAATTTTCAAGAATTTTTTTTACTGCTTCTAAAATATAAACTTGAAGAATTGATTGAGATTGAAATGATTGAATACGAACGAGACTATTCGGGTATCAAATGTGCTCTTTTTTCAAAAAAGCTAAGGAATGAAATGGATTCTCATTTTAACGGTAAGGACTTAAATAAAGCTATAACTTTTTGTGCAATGAATTATTTGCCGTCTAAGGAAAGAAGAAGATTTTTATTTATGAGAAGCCACAGTGGGATTGATGCTTTTGAAGTTGACTGGGAGCAAAGCCCTACGTCCATACTTGATTTTAAACACAAGTTTGATATTGATCAAACCATAGCTTCTGGTAAATTGATGGGCAGCAAGCATTGTTGTTTAAGTTGGGCTTTTAGAAGAAGCGGACCAAAGAATGCAGTAGCAGTAGTACCAGCACCGGCTGTAAGCACAGCACGTAAAAACCCTTGTAGTTTTTTTGCTAGCCAAGGGTCTTGCTTTACAAGAGATAATAAAGTAGGCCCAAGCCAACTACCTGATTAAATTATATCTTGAAGAAAAGAAAAAAATTAACGAACAAAAATGATAGTATAAATTGACATTATATTGGATTATTTTATTATGTTTTTTTATGTGTTCTTTAGGCAGTATGACAAGAAAATATCTAGTAATTATAAGAAAATTTGACTCATTCATCTATAATTATTATTTTTAAAAATCCTACCTTAGACATAGATGTGAGTGACGCCAAAGTGAAGTTAAAAGATATCATAACTGGGATGGCAAACAAAAAAAATAGCTTTTTAAACGATAATCGTATAAAAACTAGATTAGAAGGGATTATATCGCTCGTAAAGAATGAAGTCTCAAAGAAAAAAAGATGTTCAGATCGGAATTCCCTTTTATTGATGCGAACCCTCTTGAAATAGAGCAGTTAAATTACTTTAAATTTGATGACTGTGAGAGAACATCTTATCGAGGGGGATTAATACTAACGGCAAAAGATGAGCAGAAAATACTAATTGTTTTTTACAAAGAATGTCAATTCAAAGTTTATGCTGTAGAAAAAGCTAACAAACCTAATGTTGCGTATCTCTATGAAGGAAAGCCCTTGCAACTTAGTAAACTAACCATAAAAAAACCCAACGATCCAGGCTGCTCAGCTATGCCAACCACTGTGCCATTTCTAAAACGCTTTTGCATATACAGAAGCCACAAAAAAGTTGCCCCATTACCAACTTCAGCTGTTTAATTTTTTATCCAAAAACCGTCTTACTATACTGAGCTTTAATATTAAACCTGCAAAATTTTTTGTTTATTCTATCAATTGGATTGAACAAAAAACTATCCTTGCTTATACGTTATGCAAAATATTTGCGCTAGGGCCCCTCTCTATATAATGCTGTAGAATTTGTAATAAAATAGTGGTACATTAATGCAAGTTTGAATGTTACCTTGAATTAGGTTTGTTGCTACCTAAAAGGATTTATAGAGGAGACTTTAGCATGTATAGACGCGAACTATTACAAGACATTGGGCCACTGTTCCCTTCTCTTATGTTGACAGGATTTGCACTCATTACTTACAGATACCAATATGGACCATTAAGTCATAGCGATTTAAAAGAATCGCTTCAACAAGGTAAAAAAATCCTTACCTATAATGGCCATGCCTATGACATTAGCAATTTTAATCACCCTGGTGGGGATATTATTACACAAGCAATTGGACATGATATTAGCAAAGTTTGGGAGAGTGACCTCTATGCTTTTCATCGTGAAAGCAAACTTGCTCAAGACACCTTGCAAACATGCGATATGGGCAAAAGTGCTGCTTTGCCAAGCTTAGACCCACGCACACTTCAAGGACCAGATGCTCAAGATAATACGATGCATCGCCATGACTTAGATAATGAAGAAAGCAAAATGCCGCTCGATTTTGATAAATGGGATCAAAGCACTACGCACTTTTTGCGCAATCATGGTCGGACACTAAGCCAGCCTGATGCCATAAAGTTTCATAATGGTAACAAAACCATGACCCTTGCAGCTCAACAAATAATGGACTTACCTAAAAAAACAGAACATGTTAGCATTATTTGTGGTGGGGCAGGAAGAGGCACTTTGCCGATAAAAACCAGTGGTACCCCTTGGGGTGGCATTGGTGCCGATGCTATTTTAACGATGCAACTAGAGCTTAGGCCGCTTGCAAAAGTGCTTGAAGCGGCACATATGTCAAACCCTGATTCTCAGAAAGAGTATTTGATACAAATAAGCGGCAGTGATGGCTATACAACCGTGCTTCATAGTAGTGAAATTGAAAATTTCTCTATTGCATTTAACAGCCCCTACAACAAAGTAAAGGATCCCAGACATCATTACATGCGTCTTATTGGTCGCGGCACACCGGGTTTTCGAAACATAAAGTATGTTGAAAAAATCACGCGTTTAGCAATGCCATCGCCTTCACAAGTTGATGAAATGTTACGCCAACGCCTTGGTGATACCATGCAGATGTTACCACATGCTCAGCGCGCGGTATTGGCGCACTGCCCGTCCTATGATGCATATATTCTTAGAGATATTGAAACTAAAAAACCCTTCGCCTTTTATCCGTATAATCCCGTTAGTTCAAAAATAACTAAAAAACATCAAGATGCTATAGATGGTATCGCCTACAGCCAACACCCCATCAAAAATGTTAGCGTATGTGATACTCAACAGTGTAAAACTGCCGATTTATCCAGACCTCGCAATAGTGATGGGCGCTTTGTTCTTTGGAAGGCACAAGGCATTTTGGGTGATCATATTAAGGTCAATGCTACCGATAGCCAAGGGAATGATGAACCTTCAAAATGGCTAGAAAATAGTCGTGGACTGTGTGCTTTTCATGGTCAAGAGAAAAACGTACCTGCCTAAGCGATGTGATTAATACGGGATATATCACTAAGCTTGCAACACTTTTGCGTGTGCTTTAGGCACTTCTCTTACAAGTTTAGGAAGCAGATAGCCTGGAAGCAGTGCGGTTAAGGCTTCATATAATGGGCTGATCTCTTTTGAAGCCACCTTAAAATGGTGTACCCCTTGCACTGGATCTAAGAGGTGCAGATAATAAGGCAAAACCCCTACCTCCCACAAGGCCATACTTAATGCTGCAAGCACCTTTGCATCATCATTGACACCTTTTAAAAGAACGGATTGATTCAAAAGTACAAAACCTGCTTTTTTTAATGCCACAAGGGCGCGCGCGCTATGTTGGTCTAGTTCTCTTGGGTGATTGACATGTAAAACCAAGACTTTTTTAAAGCGACTTTTTGCTAACAAACTACAAAATGCTTCGCTAATACGCTCTGGGATCAAGCTTGGCATTCTGGTGTGAATACGTAAGGTTTGGATATGCGCAATAGGGTCAAGGGCGTTTAAAAGGTCTTGAAAATAGCTATCGGTTTGCATCAAGGGATCACCACCAGATAAAATGACTTCATGTATGCTTTGCTCTTTACTTAAATAGGCAATGAGTGTTGTAAAATCTTTGCGGCTTAACTGTTTTTGGTAAGGAAAATGGCGCCGAAAACAATAGCGGCAGTGAATCGCACAAGCGCCGGTATTAATAAACAATACTCTGCCATGGTATTTATGCAGTACTCCTTTTACAGGAGCACACGTAGCTTCTTGCAAGGGATCCTGGTCAAAACCAGGTACCGTCATAGCTTCTTGAGCTTGAGGCAAAATTTGCAGTAACAAAGGATCATCCAATGATTTCTTTTTAATTTTTTGTGCATAAGACCTTGGAACTAAAATTTTAAATAATTCATGGCCTTGCAGCATAGGTGCAAGCTGATGCGCTTCTAGCTCTAAAAATGCACACAATTGTGCCGGCGTATTGATCGCCTGTTTGATAATCTTTTGCCAAGGTTCAAGCGTCATCTTGATAAACCTGTGAGAGGCGGGTTTTGAGTTTATCAAGGCCAAGTTTTGATAAGGCAGAAAAGCATTGGATACTCGTTTGTTCAAAACCTGCAAGTGCGCTCTTTACTTTGTTTTGACTTTTAAGCATTTGTGCTTTAGAGAGTTTATCGGCTTTACTTAACACCACATGGGCGGCTAAGTCTACTTCCCTGGCGAACTCAAGCATTTGCATATCCGTTTCTTTAAGCGGATGGCGAATATCCATAATAACCACCATTAATTTTAAAGATGCGCGCTTTTGAAAATAAGTATTAATTTCTTTATGCCAATTTGCACGAATCGCCCCAGGAACCTTAGCAAAGCCATAGCCTGGCAAATCGACAATTCGCCACTTTGGTGAGAGAGAAAAAAAGTTGATTAATTGGGTGCGCCCTGGTTGTTTGGAGGTTTTGGCTAAATGCTTTTGATCGCACAATAAATTGATCAAGGTTGATTTTCCGGCATTAGAGCGTCCTGCCATTGCAATTTCAGTGCCCATATCATCTGGGCACTGTGAAAATTTTGCAGCAGAGGTTAAAAACTGTGTTTGTCGAAAAGGGACCATGATTTATTTCCTCATAAAGAGGCTTGATGATACGCCAAGGCGTGCTAGAGGTCAATGTTATAAGAGGGAATCAGTGTTAGCCTCTGGATGAAAACGCGCAAGACCTATAAAAGAAATAAGGGCCAGACCAAGCATAATAAGCACCAGCCATAGGTCAAAATACAAGACGTGCAAAAGCAACGTCACCACAAAAGGAAGCAGGCTCATTATGACATAGGCCATATTATAGGTAAAACCATAAAGCTGAGTTTGCGCGGGGCCTTTAAAAAAGGCACATAGCAACACGAAAAAACAGCCGGCTAAGCTTCCCAAAACCAAATGAAAGCCAAATACAAAAACATAAAGCGCACTTAAGGCATGCCAGTAATGTAATTGTAAGAACAAGATGGGTAATAGGAGCAATGCAGCGCTATTAATCAGCTTAAACATGCGTTTGCTGCCTATTTTATCGCTTATCATGGCGCTAGCGAGAATGATGGGCGCTTCAACCAGACTGGCAACAAAAACACTATGATAGACAGCCTTCGCATCAAAACCATAACCGGAGTGTAATAAGATTGGGAAACAGGTGCCAAGGGTAACCATAGCGCAGGGTAAGGCCATGAGAAACAGACCTGAAATAATAGCGCTTTTGTGCTTACTAAAAAGATTTTTTGCGCTTTGACTAGGTTTGATTTCCTCATCAAAAACAAGCCGTCTTCTAGCCAGATAACTTAGAAAACCTAAAGCTGCACCAATTAAAAAGGCAATACGCCATCCTATGGTAGCCATGGCATCAGTTCCTAACATTTTACTTAAGCCATAACAAACACCGGCGGCAATGGCCGAACCTATGCCCACCATCATCACCACCACACCACAACAACTGGCTTTTTTGTGTGAGGGAGCATAGGCTGCTACAAACACAATACTACAAGGCAAATCAGCGCCACAGAGCATACTTTGACCCAGTCGCAAGCTCATGAACAAGAAAGTTGCCCAAAGCCCCACAGAGGCCATGGTAGGGCACAGTGCCAAAGCCACGGTCACCGCTGACATCATTAAAACCAATTTAGAAAATGCACGACCTCTGCCTTTGGTATCGGCATTTTTACCCCAGAGATAACCTGAAAGGGGCCGTAAAACCGCACCGAGAAAAAAGACCATGGTACTTTGTAGCATCGCGCCATGATGGCTGATGCTTGGAAAAAAGCTGGCGCTAAAAAAGGGTGCACAAAAAAGGTATACGACATAATCGTAATATTCTAGTGCTGCTCCTAAGCTGATGAGCAAAAGGCTTGCGATAGAGAAATTTTTTGTTTGTTGCATCCTAAAAGGTACCTGTACTGTATCAAGTCCGGCCGGTATCGTATCACAAATGCTTGCAGAGGGCAATTTGCTGTTGAGCGGGAAAGATATTTTCTTATCTTGCAGGGTCACTCTACACGGAATCATCATCCAAGAACTGGATCGGCTTCATTTTAATTTAAAAAAAGATTCCTTTTTTAATTAAAATACGCCCTCCCCCGGAGGCGTCATCCTGAACTAGATTCAGGATCCAAAGTGATGTGGCAAGTGTACTGCTTTAAAAAACTAATTACAGTTTTTTTGCAATCAACCCCAAACCGATGCCTGCGGCATTTTTGGTCCTTTAGCAAGCAAAGTTCTTTGCCAATCAAGTAAAAAAAG
>CACEWE010000005.1 GCA_902563055.1 uncultured Gammaproteobacteria bacterium
AACACCAGCAAAAGCATTAAGATGCTTAGCTGCTGCAACTAGATCAAGACCCAAGGTTTTAAAAACCCCAAAAGCACTTAAGGCATTGGCAATATTATGCTTACCACACAAACTCCAATGCATGTCGGCTATACGCTGATCATAACTCCAAAGACTCCATTGAAAACCCGCCTTATCTTCACACTGCGCATAAAGTTCGCCCTTATCCGCCCCATGAGCAAGGGTCTTAGACCATAAACCTCTGCCAAAAACACGTTCTATAGGATCACAATCAACTGGATGAACGATCATAGCACCTGGCGGCATGGTTTTTAGTAAATAATGAAACTGCTGTTCAATCGCTCCAAGATCTGCATAAATGTCAGCATGGTCAAATTCTAAATTATTCCACACTAAAATATCCGGCTGATAATGCAAAAACTTTGGCCTTTTATCAAAAAAAGCGCTATCGTACTCATCACCCTCAATAACAAAACAATCGCCCTGGCCGAGGCTCGCATTGTGCGCTAAATCTAGCGGCATGCCACCAATTAAATACCCAGGCTCATGACCCATTTTTTCCAGCACATAACTAATCATCGCGCATGTTGTAGTTTTACCATGCGTGCCCGAAACAACAATCTTTTTAGAGTAACGCGATAAAATCTCTGTTTGTAAAAATTGACAAGCACTTTTGTAAGGCATTTTATTATCTAAGATATGCTCAATAATCGGCATGCCGCGCTGCATGACATTGCCAATAATGATCAAAGCATCCTCGCTTGAGGGTAAATGCGCTACCTCAAAACCCCAATCAACCTGAATGTCAGCATCCTTAAGTACATCGCTCATAGGCTGATAGAGCACTTTGTCACAACCTGACACTTTAAAACCAGCTTGTTTGGCTAACACAGCACACGCTGCCATTAAGGTTCCGCCAATTCCTAGAAAGTAAAGTTGCTTCATGATTTTCTTGTATCTTTGCACTAAATGCTTATAATAAGGGCTTTTAAATTACTATGCAAGGGAGCCCTTTTATGAAACCAGTACCTGCCGGAAAATCACTACCTGAAGATTTTAACGTTATTATCGAAATTCCAGCCATGTCTGCCACCCCCATCAAATACGAATTTGATAAAGATTCCAACATGCTTGTGGTTGATCGTTTTATGGGTACCTGCATGCAATACCCTGCTAACTATGGTTTTATTCCACAAACCTTATCTGAAGATGGTGATCCTGTAGATGTTTTAGTTGTAAGCCCCTACCCGCTTCTTCCTGGTTCTTATATTCGTGCACGCGCTATTGGCGTTTTAGAAATGACCGATGAATCTGGCGTGGATGCAAAATTAATTGCCGTACCTCATCAAAAACTAACCCCGCTTTATGATCATGTTGAAGAAGTTAAAGATTTACCAGAACTCTTAACAAAACAAATTCAACACTTTTTTGAAAACTACAAAGCCCTAGAAAAAGGCAAATGGGTAAAAGTAGACGGCTATGCTAGTAAAGCTCGAGCACATGAAATTATTGCTGCAAGTGTTGCACAATTTGCTGATGCCTAAACTTCGCTTTTTTCTAAGCGGCGCTTTAATTTTAAGCAACCTGCTGTGCACACCTGCTTATAGCGCCGCTTTGTCATCTCAATTGCAATTAGAGCCTATTTCCTTCCAACAACTGCCCCACTGGCAAGAATCAAAACCCAGCGGCATGTTAGAAGGCTTGAAACGCTCTTGCAGTAAAATGATACGCCAATCCAGCACACCAAAAGCCATGATACATGCATGCAACAACATGCTAAAGATCCCAAGTTCCGCCTCGGATGCCCAAGTAAAAAAAGCCCTAGAGCAAAACTATCAAGCCATGCGTATTGATAAAGGCAAAAGTGGCTTATTCACCGGCTATTACGCCCCAGTTATTCCAGGATCCAAACGCTACAGCAGCACTTATAGGGTTCCTATTTATGGCAAACCCACCAATCTTAAGCGCGTGCGTATTAATGGCAAAACCACCTATCGTTTAGTCAAAGGCAATCAACAGTTTAAAATGGCCTCACGCGGTGAAATTGCAAAAGGGCCTCTTATACCCAACACCCCTGTTTTAGCCTATGTCAAAGATAAAATTACGCGCTTCTTCTTGCAAATTCAAGGCTCAGGTTTTATCAGCTTAACCGATGGCAGCACCATGGCTATTGGCTACGATGGAGAAAATGGACATCGCTATTATGCTATTGGTCGCTACCTGCTGCAAAAAGGCTATTTAACAAAACAAAATATTTCAGCACAAAGCATTAAAGATTGGCTCTATGCACACCCACAACAAGCACAATATGTGATGAACCTTAACCCTTCTTTTGTGTTTTTTAGACGCTTAAGCGCACAACAAGTCGTTGGCGCCCAAGGAGTAGAACTGACACCGATGCGCTCTTTGGCTATTGATCATCGTTATTATAATTATGGCAATATATTTTGGCTTACTACGTCCATCCCAAACCCCAAAAATCACCAAGACCAGGCCTTTAACCGTTTAATGATTGGCCAAGATACCGGCGGTGCTATAAAAGGCATGGTACGCGGCGATATCTATTTTGGTCACCTTGATGATGCACCCTACTATGCTTCTCATATGCAAAACCAAGGTCAGTTGTACCTCTTGCGTGCAAAAATATATTAATTTACCTTTGAGCACCCTACACTGCTTGTTTATTTTTAAAATATCCTTATGATACGCCAATTATCTAAAAAGGCGGAAGATTTAATAATGCAAAATAAACCAAAAACGAACTACAGCTATTTTTTAGAGGGCTTATATTACTTGTATGATTTTTTCTTAATTAGTTATGCTATACCAGTATTTTACTTATTCTTAGCAAATGACATTCGTGAACAAAATCTCAAGACACTTAATATAGAGAGTAATATTGCACTTGAAACCCTGAGCCTTTTGATCTGCTACCCTCTCTATGTCTTCCTACTAGAAGCTCCCAAAGGGGTTGAAGTGTTTGTTGAAAACATGCGTTATATTATCGATGGTAAGTGCACGATTAAAATAGAGCAAGATAATGTTTTTTTTACGGCGATGAAAAACCATCCTACAAAAATGCTTTTAGCCTCTACAGTCACCCCTATATTTGTAACTGTATCCCAAGGGTTAGTGTTTTTTATTTTAGGTAAAAATGGATCAAAAATGGTGATAGATAACATCTATGGCGAACACTCTGAAAATGTTGATTTACCTTTTGGCCTTGGCTCTTGTTTCATCAATATCATACTTTACACCTATTCATATCTTAAATTGTATATAGAAAATTTTCTTAATAAAAAACCAAACAGCGCTTCCCATAACCACACTTGGAAAAACTGGAACCTTTTTATAACATTTCTAGATTTATTTTGTAAAATATACACTGCAACGTATGTAATGGATGGTTTTGAAGCAACAAAAATTGATACATCACTGCCTTTTAGTACTCAATTGAAATATCTACAGGGTGATACTATGCCTGCCATGGCTTATAAAAGTCCCTTCCTGTGGTCTAGTGAAGCCCTCTTACTCTCAAGCCTTGAAAACCCTTGGGGGCTTTACAGTAAGAAGAAAAACAGCATAACAACAGATAAAGGAAAAAGAATCTATAATATGATAAAAGGACTACAAGGCGCTTGTATATTTATTGCTGTGGTAATGATCCCTGCACTTAAGCTATCAAGTCGTTTTTCACTTGGGCTGTTATCCTTTTCAGGTATGCTCCAATCAAAAATAATTGAAACAATCAGGAAGAAATATTGTGATTCAGAGCGGGAAGAAGGTAGTGTTTCAAGATCAGAATATCAAACTATTACCATCCCCCCCCTTTATCGTTTTGCGATTTTTCCATTGATACAAATTTGTAGTTTTTGCAGCATGCTTAGCTGCATTTCACTTACGGTTGCCGCTGGTAAAAATGATGCAACATCATTGCCTTTTGTCCAAGAACTAAAACATATGCTAGAAAATCAACCTTTCTACTATCTAGCCCTACTTGGAACAGGACAGGTAGGTTTTTTAGCCAATCAATTGGGCGTCGTCAATCTTAGGTCATTACTTTTAGCACACCTTGCTAATACCCAAGGGCATACCCACCCCGACGAGGGTCAAACGCCCCTTCTAGATGAGGAAACTGGCTTTGGGACTTCTGCTTCAGTATACACTCCACTGCGCCAATAGCTGGCCCTTGAACCAGTTTATGGCCCATGCTTTGAAGTTTAGCCAAGGTATCAGGAGAAATCCCTTGCTCAAACTGAATAGAATCAGGCCAGGCTTGAGAGTGAATTCTTGGCGCTGCAACACTGCTTGCTAAATTAAGGTGGTAATCGATCACATTTAACATAACTTGCAACACTGCATTAATAATACGCGACCCTCCTGGCGACCCCATCACTAGAAAAACCTGTTTATTTTTAAGCACAATGCTAGGGGTCATAGAGCTTAAGGGCCGCTTGCCTGGTGCAATTAAATTTGCACTACCCTGGCGTAATCCGTACATATTTGCTTGCCCTGGAATAATAGTAAAATCATCTAATTCATTATTTAGCAAAAAGCCTAAGCCTGGAACGACATACCCATTACCATAAGCATGATTTAAGGTATACGTATTAGAAACAGCATTCCCATCTTTATCAAGTACCGAATAGTGGGTGGTTTGTGGCGCCTCATCAACTGAATTATCCATCGCAATTTTTTGCGGAGGCATGTGTTTAGAAATGTTAATCTTTGACGCCAAAACATCTGCATGCTTGGGTGATAACAAACGCTTTTGAGGAATAGAAATAAAATCAGGATCTGCTAGATATTGATTGCGATCTAAGTATGCTAAATTCATTGCCTCGCTCATAACGTGCAAAGACTGCGCGCTATTATGACCCCACTTTGCAAGCGGAAAATGTGAGAGAATTTGTAGCATTTCAATAAGCGTGATGCCTCCAGAACTTGGCGGTGGCATAGAGTAAATATGATACCCTTTATAAGGCGCCATCACAGGAGTGCGCCATTTTGCTTGATAATGGGCTAAATCTTTGGCCGTAACCTTACCACCAAAACGCGCCATCGCACGCGCCAAGCGTTGTGCCACCGGTCCATGATAAAAACCATCCGCACCTTTTTGTGCAATGGCTTTTAAGGTTTGAGCTAAATCTTTTTGGCGAAGCAATTCACCCTGGCGATATGGCCTCCCATCAGGATGCAAGAAAACAGCGCTGCTAGCATGCGAGCGCGCAAGATACGCTTGCATATGCAGCAAGGAAAGCGCTAAATCTTGATTGACCACCATACCGTTCTCAGCCAATTCAATAGCTGGTTCCATTAGGGTTTTAAGCGGCAAGCTGCCATACTTTTGCGCAGCCTCTGTAAGCCCCATCACGGTACCTGGAACACCTGCAGATAAATAAGAACCGGTAACCTTATGACGATCTACTTGATGATCCTTTGTAATAAAGTCTTGAGGTGAGATAGAGCCTGGAGCCACTTCACGATAATCTAGCGCCAACATCTTGTGCTCTTTTTGCAGCCAGATTAACATAAAACCACCGCCGCCAAGATTTCCTGCCCGAGGCAAAGAAACCGCCATCGCAAAACCCATTGCCACCGCCGCATCCACCGCATTACCACCCTCTTTGAGTATATCAAGGCCAATTTTAGTAGCGATAGGGTCTTGCGACACCACCATTGCATGAGACGATATAGTTGGCATAAAACGCTGCCCAGCAACATCTTGATTAGCAGGCTCTTGAGCAAAAGAAACCAAGCTTAAAAAAGAGAGAACAAGAGAAAAAACAGAAAGTGTAAAGGCTTTAAACATATAATTTTTTAATGACAAAAAAAGTAGACTACCATGAAAAATAGTCCTTTGCACCTATGCGTACAGCGCCTAGACAAAACAATTGCCAAAAGCTATGTAATTTGTTAGAATTGGCCGATTTTTAACAAGCGGTTCAAATATGGCAATGCAAGCACAAAAAAACTATTTTATCAAGACCTTTGGCTGTCAGATGAATGTCTATGATTCACAAAAAATGGCCGATATTCTTGAAAACAATATGGGTTACACGCCAACTGAAGATGTTAATACTGCCGATCTTATTTTAGTCAACACCTGCTCGATTCGTGAAAAAGCCCAAGAAAAACTTTTCGATCAACTTGGCCGTTTTAAAAAACTCAAAGCAAAAAACCAAGACCTCCTTATTGGTGTTGGCGGTTGTGTGGCCTCTCAAGAAGGCGATGCGATTATTAAACGTGCGCCGCACGTTGATTTGGTTTTTGGACCTCAAACGCTCCATCGT
Source organism: uncultured Gammaproteobacteria bacterium (assembly GCA_902563055.1). Taxonomy (GTDB): domain Bacteria; phylum Pseudomonadota; class Gammaproteobacteria; order Francisellales; family CACEW01; genus CACEW01. The sequence goes on from CACEWE010000005.1 coordinate 6,294, forward strand.
ATTCCAGAGCTGGTAGAGACGAGGCTTAAAACTAAAAAAGCCACTGTGGATATTCGCTTTCCCGGCATTGATAAATTTGATGCACTGCCAGCGCCGCGCGCTGAAGGAGTTAAAGCCTTTGTTTCCATTATGGAAGGCTGCTCAAAGTACTGTTCCTATTGCGTTGTGCCTTATACCCGTGGTGACGAACTGTCACGACCTTTTGATGATGTCCTAGCAGAATGCGCAATGCTTGCCGATCAAGGCGTGCGCGAAATCACCCTTTTGGGTCAAAATGTCAATCATTACCTTGGTAAAATGGCCGATGGCAATGTTGCTGACCTTGCCCTATTAATTGACTATATCGCAGCTTTAGATGGCATCTTACGCATTCGTTTTACCACCTCACACCCGGTTGAATTCTCCAGTACTTTAATCGATGCCTACAAAGAAGTTCCCAAACTAGCAAACCACCTGCACCTTCCAGTACAAAGTGGCTCTGATAGAGTATTGGCACTTATGAAACGTGGCCATACCGCTTTAGAATTTAAAAGCAAAATGCGCGCGCTGCGCGCCGTAAGACCGGATATTTGTATCTCAACTGACATGATCGTGGGCTTTCCGGGTGAAACCGAAGTAGACTTCCAACAAACCCTAGATTTGGTTGAAACCATAGGATTTGATCAATCCTTTAGTTTTATTTATAGCGCACGCCCAGGAACCCCTGCTGCACAAATTCCAGATGATACCCCCATGAGCGAGAAAAAAGATCGTCTGGCTCGGCTGCAAGCACTTTTTGCCAAGCAGGCTAGAGATATAAGTCAAAACATGGTCGGAAAAAGTTATCCGGTACTGGTAGATGGACCAAGCAAACAAGATAAAAATGTCCTCTCCTCACGTAGCGAAAATAATCGTATTGTCCACTTTCATGGACCCAAATCCTTAATTGGCCAAATTATTCCAGTGACCATCACCGAAGCCCTACCTAATTGCTTACGTGGGCGCCTGGAATAGGCTAGAACCTGTTTGTGCTTGCTTTTCTTCGAGAAGCATTTGTTCAAAAAGAGTCCTAAATTCTGCAGCAGATGCCCTATCTTCTGCCAAGGCTTCCTGCTTCACCTCACTCTGCTTATCTAATGCTTCAAGAAATTGATAATAGAAAATAAAAACCCTTGAAGCTTCAAATATGGATATAAGCGCTTCAACGTTACCCGAAGGCACAAGACCTGGAAGTGTATCCATTGTTTCAGATACAATAAAACCATAATCCTTTTGTTGTATCGCCGAAACATTGCCATTTTTTGCAATAACAACATAGCGCAATAAAGCGCTATTAACACTTGTAAACAAATGTATAATCTTTTGTTCTAAAACTTCAGCCTGATTTTTTTTCTTTTGTAATAATTTCTTTGAAAGCTTTTGAGATGTACTATGCACGTTTCCCTCTCTTCCTATACTTTTAGATAGTAAAAAATCTGTTCTTAAAGCTTCATACTCCTCCAATAAATCATTGATCAAACATAAACAACGGTTTAAGGCATCTAAATCAGCATAATAACTTATATTAAAACTAACATCATCAAGTAAACTAAAATCCAAAATAGAATCTTGAAAAGTTTTATCACCAATAATCAGGAACATATGATATTTTACATCAGCCCAATCAGATTTACCAAAACCATGGCGCTTTGCTGACCTAATATAGCAAACACAACAATGGATCCCATGCTTAGAAGATATAAAGGAAAAAGATCGTATCGGCATAAAACAATCTGAAGGATGGTACACCGAATCTATTTCAAAGCCACTAAAACTTGTGTAGTGTTTAAAAGCTGCTTTTATCGCTTCACTCATAAAGGGCGCACTATTGAATATAAAAGTAAAAATAGACTGCAAATTTTCATAAATTTTATTAAAAACATCAGCAACATCAGGCTTGGATTCTTGTAGTACAATAGTTTTTTCGACCTTCAGCATAGGAGGCATACAAGGCTGCTCTTTGAGCTTAGTCTTGGCCTTAGCCTTTTTTTTATCTTTCTTTCCCTTTCTTTTTGGCATAAAAAAAAATTAATAAAATATTACGATAAAACATAACACAAAATAAAAAAAAATACACCATGTTATATGAAAGATTGTTTAGAAAATATGAAAAAAAGCCATCTTAAAAAGATGGCGTCCCCAAGGGGATTCGAACCCCTGTTGCCGCCGTGAAAGGGCAGTGTCCTAGGCCTCTAGACGATGGGGACCTAGATTGTAAGCTATAGCGCTCTGGTGGAGCTAAGCGGGATCGAACCGCTGACCTCTTGCATGCCATGCAAGCGCTCTCCCAGCTGAGCTATAGCCCCGAAGCCGGTATTATATGCAATTACAAATGCGCAGTCAAGCAATAATTTTAAACTTTTAAAAATTATTTAAAAAATCATAGAATTTTTAAGAGCTTAATAAAGAAGATTTCTCTGTTGGCTTTGAATGATTTATATCAAATCTAGTCGTAAAGTTGTACCGATCACGCCCTTGAGGAATCATTTCTAATAGATTTTTAGTATAATTTAAGGGCATCTCAAAATATCTTTCTATACCAAGACACAGGTCTAAAAAAATATAGCGCTTTTTTAAGTCAGGATCTGTTACAGCTCTCCACGTTTTATTAAAATCTATTGCACTGGATCTAAAATGATGCGCTTTTTCTAAATAGTCAGGCCCTGAGACATCAGGATTGATACAATGCTCTAAATCATTATCAACAAGAAGATAACTCCCATGACCGCAACAAACACCTAAAGATTGCAAAAAACCATGCTTAAGCTTTCTATATTCATGTCTACGATCTTCTTCTGACAAAGGCTTCCAAGTTTTTTTGCTAGTATTATAGCTTTCAAATAATAATTCCGTGGATTGTGAATATCCTACTCTTTTTATTGATAAACCACTATACCTGTGCAAATTAGAATCAGCATAAAATCTTTTTAAATGCTTAAAATTATACACCTTTGAACTTTCTACACCATAACTCTTTAACACTTCATGTATATTGTTCTGACTATCCAATTTTTTAGCGTCATTAATCCACGTACCGGTAGTACAAAACCCTATTTTAAAACCTTTTTCCTTAAGCTCATTGAAAATAGCCTGATAATGGTCTTTCCCAATCAGATAAAAATATGATTCATTAAGCTCAACTATATCTTTCTCTTCCACCTTGAATATTCCAATATTAATTGAACCCTTATCCTCTATAGTATCCTTCTCAGCTTCAGACAAAAGATGAAAAAAGGTGTCATCGATATCAAAAAAGATATGTTTTAGCCCAGGGCCACATAAATAGTTCCGAAACAAACAACAGAACATATTAAAAAAGATTAAAACAAAACAAAAAAATATCAAAAAAATATTACAACATCAAGTTTATTTAAGCAAAAATTAAATATATATTGTTTTCTTTATAGCAGCAGCCAAAGACACCATACCCTAGATAGCTAAGTATTCATTTTAAAATTCTATGTTTTTTTAAAAGCATAGGATCTCTACACTCTAGATACAGAAATATCTTCTTTTGAACTTTTATGGTTTTTGTAAAGTCTATCCCTAAAGTTATTAATATTTGCATTTTCACCAGTCTTATCATCAATACTCTTGAATAGTTTCTCAGTATATTCTAGAGGCATATTGAAATACTCTTCTATACCCAGACATAGGTCTAAAAACACATAGTGTTCTTTTAAGGCAGTATCCATATCATCGTGCCACATATTTTTAAAATCTCTTACACTAAACCTAAAATGATGCGCCTTTTTTAAATACTCGCCTTGAGAAGAATCGTATGCGCTTGCGGGTTTTTTAGCCCTAACACAATGATTCTTATCATTATCAACAAGAAGATAGGTACTTCCAAGACAAGAAGTATCCAAAGATTCCAAAAAGCCATGTTTAAGGGTACTGTATTCATAAAGAAATTCTTCGCCAAAAATAGGCAGCCAGTAGTGATTATCCCTATCATAGATTTGAAATTCTATGACCGTTTGATCTTTTTTACCTGTTTTGGAAAACTTGCAGCGCTTTATTGATAGGTCATCGCCTATATTAGAATTATAATATTTCTTTAATTCATCAAAATTAAATACTCTTGAGCTTTCTAAACAATATTTCTTTAATAGTTCGTGTATATTACTTGGACTTGTGTTATGTGAATCAAAATCATTAACCCAGTCACCGGCAGTACAAAACCCTATTTCAAAACCTTCATTCTCTAGCTCATTGAAAATAGCCTGATAATGGTCTTTCCCTATCAGATAAAAATACGATCCATTATGCTTAATTATATCTTCTTCTCGCACATTGAATATTCCAATATTAATTGAACCCTTATCATATAAAGTTTTACTTTCACCTGAAGATAAAAAATGAAAAAAGGTATCATCAATATCAAAAAAGATACGTTTTGCCCTAGGGCCACATAAAAACTCCCAAATCGAACAACACAACATAGGACAAAGGCTTAAACTAAAGCAAAAAAAATAACAAAACCACATCACATGATCAAGCTTATTTAAGCAAAAATCAAATATATTATTTTCTATATGCTAGCGTCCTTAGACACCTTCGAGCTCCCCCCATAAAAGCTTATGAAGCTGAATTTGCAAACGGGCTTTAGATTTAGAATCAAGAATAAAAGCGGCTAAATCTTTTTCTTTAAGCTTTTGGTATACCGGTGAATAAAAAACCTGACAGCGCTCAAATAACTTATATTGCTTTGCTATACGCTCACTCCAGTCAAAGTCATCCTTATCCATAATCACAAACTTGGCAATATCATGTTTACGCAAAAGATCTAAATTTCCATAATGTTGCTGGCTGTCCATTTTTGAAGCCGGAGTTTTAACATCTAAAACCATCTTCACCCGTGGATCCACAGCGTCAATCTTTATAGCACCGCCAGTTTCCAAAGAAACTTGGTAGCCAGCATCACACAATGCCTCAAGCAAGTTAAACGCACCAGGCTGAGCTAAAGGCTCGCCACCGGTTACGGTTACCATACCACAGTCATAGGGTTGAACCGTTTCTAATATTTTAGCAATAGTAAGCTTCTTGCCTCCAGAAAAAGCATAAGCACTGTCACAATACACACAGCGCATTGGACAACCGGTAAGCCGCACAAACACGGTCGCTAAACCTGCAGTATCAGCCTCACCTTGCAAAGAATGAAAAATCTCACTGATTCGTAACGGTGCATTAAGATCTAATGGCATCTTTTTATTTGCCCATTTTATCGAGTCGATCCTTAGCCTGAACCGCTAAAACCGTATCTGGATAGTTTTGCACTAAACGGGTTAACATATCCTGAGCATGCTGTTGGTCACCATTGGTCTGAAAAATCATGCCTAGTTGATATAAAGCATGCGGCGTCTCTTCGCTTTTTGGATTAGAAAGTACTTTTTTAAAATAGACCACAGCCTGATCTGGCTGCCCCTTAATTAGGTAAAGCTCACCTAGGTTATAATTTGCACCTGCTATGTCTTGATCCAAAGGATAGTATTTTAGATAATCTTCAAAACCCTCAATAGCTGCGGTGTATTGTTGGTCATTCATCAAAGATACCGCACTTTGATAGGCAGACTGAGCCTTCAAGCTTGTAGTGCTAGTCTTTGCGGTTTTTTTAAGCTCAGGCCTTTTAGATATTGCCTGATCACTAGCATCATTTTTAGCACTTAACTGTAAGGATAAAAGCTGTACCTTTGCATCAAGCTTATCTATGGTTTTTTGCATACTATTAACCTGAGAAGATAAACTTTGTACCACCTGAAACTGGGTTTGAAGCTGTGAGACTTTCGCACTTAAGCTAGAGAGATCCTCACTAGCCCCTGAAATACCCATATTTTGCGCAAAGACAGGACATAGGGCAACAAGCCCTATGACCATAAATGATGACTTAAAAATGCGCATTAAGCTGCCCCAGTATTACAAGTGGCACCATATGAGAATACTGCACGACGATCAAGCGTATACGCTTTTACCCAATCCCCACCAAAATCATTTGGAGTTGCTGCTGGTTTTTGATCGCCATAACTCACCGTGCAAACTTGATCTGCGGTTACGCCATGATCTAACATGTAGGATTTAACAGAATCGGCACGACGCTGTGCTAAATGAAGATTATAATTATTAGACCCTCTTGGATCCGTATGACCTGCAACAAGCACTTTCTCTTGAGGATGCGCAAGTAAGTAATCAACGTTTTGATCTACTATTTTTTGCGCTTGACCTTCAATGCTTGATTGATCAAAACCAAAATACACAGTTTTGCCATCACTTTGGCTGTTGGCATCAAAGGCTATTTTACGTGATGCGGCATTGGTAGCCTTGGTATTTTTACCATAAAACGCTTTTTGGCCCTGAAAACTATTGGCCTGCGTGGTTCTTTGACCATCATGAATAATAGGTGCGCCATAATCACTAGAACGCAAGCCTTTCATACAGCCGCTTAAAGGTAATATTACCATGGAACTTACTATTATTGCCTGTGCTATTTTTTTCATTATTTCATCCTTTCTTATGTTAAAAATCCAGACCATGCCACTGCCTGCACCGCCCCTAGTTGTGTTGCTAATTTTTTATGCATTGTGCCATCTATTGCTACAAATGCCAAGTGGCCACCAGCATTTTTATAATCAGTAACATACGCAATCATTTGGCCATTTGGCGCCACCGCTAAAGATTTATCTAAGGTGCTTTTAGATAAGGGCTCTATTTGCCCAGAATAAAGGTCTAATAAAGAGAGAACAATACCGCCACCTGATGCCTCTTGATGCAATAAAGCAATTTTTTGACCATCAGCAACATAATGAGGATCAAAGTTTTGCTTACCCGAAACACTAAGCTTATGTACACTCTTAGTCGCAAAATCATACGCGTAAACCTGTAAATTACCCTCACGATCAGATACAAACGCTAATGATTTCCCATTTGGAGCAAAACTGGGCGAGGTATTGGTGCCCTGTTTGGTAAGGGCAATTAAATTACCATATTGCATGTTCAGTTGATATAGGTTGGTTTGATCGCCTGCGCCTTTGGTAAGGGCCATCACCATACTTTTACTATTTGGCGCATACGTTGGCGCACTGTTGATACCTTGAAAATCAGCCAAAACATAGCGCTTAGCAGAAGCCAAATCCATTTGATAAACCTTCATCTGACTATTGTCATAACTTACATAGGAAATAGATCTCCCATCTGGAGAAAATGTTGGGGTAATAATGGGCTCACTTTGCGATAAAATAAGTTGTGGATTGCTGCCATCATACTTGCTGATAAGCAACTGATAGGTCCAGTTGTTGTACTGATCCATTTTGTGGCGCACGATAGCCAAATGGGTTTGGAAATAACCACGTTTACCGGTAATATTTTCATACCATGCATCGGCAATTTGATGGCCTAGTGCACTCAAATCTTTAGAGGAAATATCTGAAAACTGTTTTTGCCATAGCGTTTGACCAGAAGCTACCGCAACAAGGCGTCCATCAACTGTATAACTACCATTACTACTTGGCTGAGTTTTTAGGATCATGACATAGTCTAGTACTGGTTTTTGTTTTTGCCACGCGGGAATATTAATAGCGCTACTCGTTAAGGCTTGAAAATGAAAAGAACCGGTAAAATTAAAATCATTTTTTATAGTTTGCACCAGGGCGTCAGAAGTATCTGGACTTGATTGATTGATTAAGGCTACCTGATAGGCACGGTTAACGCCTTTATAAATAGGAATTTCCACTGCAGCAAAGCTTAAGGAAACCCCAAGCACCCATAGCAAAAAAACACAACAAAAACCCTGTTTTTTAAAGATCATATTAGGCCTTATCTTGATTATTAAATGACAATTTTATCACAGAAAATGCATTTGCCAAGCCCGGATTTTCAGGTAAAGGCAGCGGCGTTGCCCGACGCACTGCCATCATAGCCTGATTGTCAAATGCCCTATCTCCAGAGCTTTTTGCAACCTGGACCTCTTCAACCGCTCCAGTTTGGGTATTGACATCGATCGTTAGATCCACCACCAAAACCTTTTTTTGATTATAAAGATTAATCCAATTGGCCGATATTTTATGTTGAATCGCAAGCATCGCTTGTTGTTTTTGCTGATTTTGCCAACTTGCAAAACGCGCTTGCGCCGCTTTTTTCTTGGCTATTTCTGCAAGCTCTTGCTTACTTGGCCCTTTAGGTTTTTGAACCTGCTTTGGCGGCGGCGTACTTTTAGCCACCACTTTTGGTTTCGGTTTTGGTTTTGCTTGAGGTTTGGCAATCGGCTTTTTCTTAGGCAGCTTTGCCACCTTCACTGGCGCTGGCTTTGGCTTTGGCTTTGGCTTTGGTTTAGGCTGGAGCTTGACCTTTTTAATAGGCGCTATTTTTTTTACCACCTCTGGCTTTGGCGCCATCATCACCAACTGAGCCTGAATAATTTGATTTTCTGGTTTAATCTCTATTTGCATTGGCTGCTTATGAAACCAAGAAAAAATAACAACAAGTAAAGGTACCACAAGTAATAAACTCACATGCAAACTAAAAGCATAGCCCAGCGGAGTTTTTAGCCGAAGCCTTATGATGTACAACGCATGTTTAAGCTGTGATTTAGACGGTAGTTTTTTGCGCATCACTTAACAACCCCAACTTATGCCAACCCGATTGCTGTAATTGCGCCATCAAGGATACGACCTTTCCATAGGCTATGGATTGATCGGCACGAATCAGTAGGGTTTGTTGATGATTTTGATCCTTTAGCTGCATTATTAAACTCGCCATAGGCAAGGGTTTGTTTTTGATAATAGATTGATTGTAATACAACTGCCCTTGTTTGTTGATAGAGACCACCAAGGCTTTTTGTTGATCAGAAATTGCTTGAGATGTAGCCTTAGGCAAATCTATTTTGACCCCCTGGGTTAAAAGTGGCGTGGTGACCATAAATATAACCAACAACACCAACATAACATCCACATAGGGTACGATGTTAATGGTGGCCATAATGCGCCCTCTTGCGCGTCTTTGGTATCGTGATCTACTTCGCATACGCAGCACTTGAAACGTCTAATAATTGATGCTGTAAATAGCTTAAAAGATCAGACTGAAAATAATCACACTCTCCCATGAGCGAATCAGAGGCGGTTTGAAAACGGTTGTAAGCAATCACGGCAGGAATAGCGACAAACAAACCCATCGCTGTTGCAATTAAAGCTTCTGCAATACCAGGGGCCACCATCGAAAGCGTTGCCTGCTGCACGGAACCTAGTGCAGTAAAAGCACCCATAATACCCCAAACTGTCCCAAAAAGCCCCACAAAAGGTGAGACTGAACCAATGGTCGCTAAAGTTGATAAATGACTATCTAGTCGACTTTGCTCTTTTATCAAAGCCCCCTCAATAGCACGCTCAATGCCAATCATCTTGCTGGCATGATCGCCGCCCTTTTGCTCTTTAACCCGCATAAAAGCCTTATATGCGGCGCAAAACACACGCCCTGTACCAAATTGCACCATGGAGGCATTTTGAACCCGTGCAAACAACGCCCGTAAATCTTTACTGGACCAATACAAATCTCGAAATTGCTCCATCCATGCTTTAGCCCGCTTTTGTAATAAATAACGATCAAAAATAATCGCCCAAGACCATACCGATGTGGCCAACAGCAACAACATAATACATTTTACAATAGGGTCTGCTGCAAAAATAAGATGCCAAAAAGATAAAGAGGTCTGCATAAAGGTTCCTTACTCAAATAGTGATTCTTGTGAAATAGCGATATTAAAATGTTCAAATGCCCTGCGACTGGCCACCCGACCTCTTGGTGTACGAATTAAAAAGCCTTGCTGAATAAGATAGGGCTCGATCACATCTTCTAAAGTATTTTTTTCCTCACCCACCATTGCCGCAAGTGAATCCAAACCCACCGGCCCACCATCAAACTGTACCATAATGGCTTTTAATAGTTTGTGATCCATGTAATCTAAACCGCTTAAATCAACATTAAGTTTTTCTAATGCTTCATTAGCAAGCTGCCTATTGAGCTTAGAAACCTTTTTAACCTGCGCATAATCACGCACTCGACGCAAAAGGCGATTGGCAATCCGTGGGGTGCCTCTTGAACGCTTAGCAATTTCTAAAGCACTGCCTTGATCCAAATCGAGTTTTAAAATACCCGCTGAACGCATAATAATATGCTGCAAGTCTTCAGGACTGTAAAATTCCAAACGAGACACAATACCAAAGCGGTCACGTAGTGGCGCGGTTAGCAAACCACTTCTGGTGGTTGCCCCAACCAAAGTAAAAGGTGGCAAATCTAGTTTGATAGAACGCGCTGCAGGACCTTCGCCAATCATAATATCAAGTTGATAATCTTCCATAGCTGGATAGAGAATTTCTTCAATGGCCGGGCTCATACGATGAATTTCATCAATAAAAAGTACATCCCCTGGCTTCAGGTTAGTTAGCAGCGCAGCCAAATCGCCTGCTTTTTCTAAAACCGGCCCTGAGGTCTGCCGAAAGCCCACCCCAAGTTCTTTGGCTATAATATGCGAAAGCGTGGTTTTACCAAGACCTGGAGGCCCTGAAATTAAAACATGGTCTAAGGCCTCCAAGGCGCCCTCTTGTTGCCGCGCTTTGGAAGCTTCAATGTAAATAGCCATCATATCGGTTATTTGTTTTTGGCCGCGATACTCAGCCAAAGAACCCGGCCGCATAGCCTTATCATAAGCTTTGTCTTCGCTCATAGGTTCAGGAACAATGTGGTCACTTCGCGTTTGCTCAGGCTCAGAGTGTGTGGAAGTAAGCTGATCTTTTTTTATAGCCATAGTAATCTCAAATAAGAATTTTTATCTTATAGTGTTGTGTTTAGGGACAGAATCTTGTAGATTATAGCAACTTTCATTTTGCGCGGCAATTGTAACAGTGTACAAATTTGCACTTTTTTTTGGACTTATTTCTTTAAGCGTTTCATCCTTTGCTTTTGTTGATAGTGACGGTCATGCTTACCTGCCCATCGAGGCTCACACCAGTGAAGCAACTCCAAAGCCAAACGCATTTAATACAGAAAATAATCCAAAAAAAATAACACTACAACAAGCCATCATCATGGCTATAAAACAAAATGCCACTTTGCAAATTGCAATCAAAAATCGGAAAAAATCTTTTTATGACTTAGTAGATGCCAAAGGCACTTTTCATCCTAAGTTAAGCTTAAGTAGTAATGTGCAAAGAACCCATAGTGGCGACGGTAGCATTACCAACAGTTATAGTGTGGGGCCGCACCTAAGCTGGAAGGCACCAACAGGCACCCAAATAGATGCCGACTATTATTACAATCCCAGCAAAATCTATCACAGCACTGACCCTGCTGAAACAGAAAAAACTCAATATGATCTTTCCATCACCCAGCCATTGATGCAAGGCAGAAGCATCAAGGCTAATATGGCTGACCTTGATAACGCCTATGACGAACAACACATTCAAGATTTCCAGCTACAGCAAAGCATTCAAAAAACTATTGAAACCATCGCTAATGATTACTACGCTGCACAAGCAGCGATGATACAACTTTCCCATGCTAAAACTGCGCAACAACAAGCAGAAAAACAGTTACAAGCCGCCACAGAAAAACTCAAAGATGGCCGTATTCCAGGCATAGACTTAACCCAAAGTCACCTTAGTGCACTAGATGCAAAAAACGCCACTCTAAAGGCCCAAGACGCACTTATGCAAAGTAAAACCCAACTGGCTAATGATCTTGGCATAGACGCGCATCAAATGCCAGATATTGAGGAAAACTTTGCAGTGAAGCCGCACACGGTAACGGCTGACCAAGCACTTGCTGATGCCAAAGCACACAATTTAGATTTAAAAATTCAACAATTTCAATATCAACAAAAACAACGCTCCTTGATAGCCTCAAGTGACAAAAGAAAAATGACCATGGATCTAAAACTTGACTTTAATCACTACAGTACAGCCAATCAAATTGCCTCAAGCGTGACTAAAAATGACAATCGTACCGCCTCGCTAAACTTTAATATTCCACTAGATTATAATAGCGATGAAAAACAGCGCCTTCAGGATGCCATAGACCTTCAAACCCAGCAAATAGATAATGCCAATACGCTTGGAAACCTTCAAAACAATGTCAAAAGCGCGGTTGATTCTCTCAACAGCACCTATAGCCAAGTGCAACAAGCGCAAACTGCACTGCAATTAGCGCAAAAAAATGCCAAGGCTGCGCATATTAAATATCAATACGGCCGCATTAGTGCCTTTGAATTATCACAACAATTGCAACAATACCAATCTAGTTTAGATGCCTTAACCAATGCTAAACTTGATTATCAAAAACAATGGATTGCTTATCAAATACAAACCGGAACCTTGCTTGAGAACTGGCATATCCATATTAAGGAAAACCACTATGTTTAAAAAAAGCTTTCTCTGCCTTGTGCTTGGGCTTTCCAGTACGTTTGTCTATGCCAAAGATCCTATGGCTCCTAAAACCTATCAAGTTCAACCACAAACCATACAGCAAGTACTGTATTACAACGGCACTATTTCCCCCATTGCCAATAGCCCGGTTTTAAGCCCAACGGCGGGCATTGTTGATAAAATGTATTTTCGCTATGGCCAAATGCTCCACAAAGGGCAACAGCTTGTGCATCTGCAATCCTCAAAGCTATTAGCCGATACCAGAAGTGCCTATGTTGATTATCTTAGCAACCTAACAAAGTATCAACAGTTTAAAGACTGGCAAAACAGTGATGAAGTCCTATCTAAACAATATCAAAAACAAAAAGCCCATCGCGCCCTGATTGATGCAAAAGATACTTACCTTCAAAACAAGCATCTTTATCAGCTTGAAGTCATTTCCCATCAAGAACTTCAAACGAGCAAAAATGCCTATTTTGATAGTCAAGAATCCTACCGTAGCGCCGAAAATGCCTATCAAGTATCACTACAAAAAGGCCAAGGAAGCGAATTTATCAGTGCAAAGCTACAATATGAAAATGCTAAGGACAAATACCAAGATCTTCAAAAACAACTCTCTTCTCACACCATTACTGCACCAAGAGACGGCATTGCGCTGATCCCTGAAAAAGATGACGGCCCTAAGTCTTCAGGTAAAATTGCTGTGGGCAACAGTATTGAATATCAACAAACTGTTTTGAATATTGGTAACTTACAGGGTTTAGCCATTCATTTGCAAGTCTCAGAAAATGATATTAATCAAATCCATATTGGCCAAAAGGCCACAATACAAAGCGATGCCTTCAAGGGAATTACCCTTCATGGCACAGTAACGGAAAAATCTGCTCAAGCGCAAGATTCTGGAGAACTGCCAAGCTTTGAAGTGACGGTAGAGGTCGAGAAGGTTCCAAGCACCGCGCATGATAAAATTTCCGCGGGAATGGATGCAAAGGTAGCAATCTCTACCATAAATAAAGGCCAAGAGCTCAGTATACCAGTTGCAATGATTACACAAAACAAGCAAGGACTATCTGTCGTTCAAAAATATGACCCTAAGCGCAAAGCCAGCACTGAACAGATTATTGAAACAGGACGCATTGGACCCAAGTTTGCTCAAGTATTAAAGGGTCTTAAAGCTGGTGACTACATTATTGACAAAAGGTAGCAACACTATGTCCATGGCCCTTAGCATGCACTATAAACAAGCCATCCGGCAATTATCTGGTGCAAAGTTACGCTCTTTCTTAGCACTTTTAGGAGTGCTTATTGGCACAGCCTCGGTGGTTGCACTTGTATCCATTGGTAAACTCTCTGAACGTCAAATTATGCTGCAGTTTCAAAAACTAGGTTTAAATCTTATCACCGTAAGTCTCTATGACAATAGCTATCAAGATAGTCAAAATGCCAATCCCAAAGCGAAACTAAGTTTACAAGAAGCAAAAGGGCTAAAGAGTGCCTCAAAAAATATTCATCATAGCGCGCCCTACTATCCTAATTGGGATAGCATTTATTACCAAAGCCATCGCATAAATGGCGCACTGGTAGGTATTACCCCAGCAATCTACCCGATTGCAAAATTAAAACTTCAAAGCGGACGGATGCTAAGCTTTCTTGATCAACAGCAATTTTACGGCGTTATTGGCGCAGATATGGCGGCGCAACTGCAAAAAATTGATGCTACAAGTGTCATTGGCAAACAAATTCGCGTTGGTAAAATTTATATTACCATTGTTGGTGTTTTGAAAAAATGGCCCAGCAATTACTTTTTTAATAGCGATTTTAATCAGTCAATCATCATGCCCATTGAAACGGTGATGGCCATGCGCAAACAGCCACAAATTCAAAATCTTGCCATTACCCTTTATCATAAAGAACAACTGCAATCGACCCAAGATGCTATAGAGGCTTATTTAAAAAAACACACCCTGCATAAAAATATTAGCTTCAGAAGTCCGAAAACTCTTATTGATAGCGCAAAAAAATCAACCCAAACCATGAATATACTTCTGATTATGATTGGTAGCATCTCCCTTTTAGTTGGCGGCATAGGCGTAATGAACATCATGCTGGTCTCGGTGAGTGAAAGACACCAAGAAATAGGCATACGCTTAGCTATTGGCGCGCGCAAAAAAGATATCCAACTGCAGTTTTTAATTGAAGCAGTGTGTTTATCCTTGCTCGGCGGCATAATGGGCATGATTATTGGCGTAGCTATTACCTATATCGTTGCCTGGCACTTTAAGTGGGCTTTTATGATTTATCTTTTACCTATTCTTCTGGGCGTGGGCGTGGCCGTTGCACTTGGCATCTTCTTTGGCTTTTATCCAGCCAAACTAGCCTCCAAGCTCGACCCCATTCAAACTTTGCGCAGTGATTAAGACCACACAGTCATTGTGGCTATGTTTCATTGACAAAATAATAATAATACTTAAAATTATGACATATTTATATCCATTATACACATATGACACACAAAGAAGAGGATAGATTTATCATAGAAGAACTCGCTCAAATAACAGAATTATCAACTATTGTAAAAAAAGCAACTCACGAGTATATGCAAGAACCAAGATCGAATCTATGGGGCTCTTCATTGTTTGGATGTATTGGAGATACTGGCTACTATAGAGCTCAAAAGCTAGCACAATATGCGCATGCATTAGAGGAAAAACAATTGAAAGCATTAATCTCTATGTTTATCATCAATGACTGTAGTGGAGTAAAACTAAGAGATACTGTTTATAATCAAATCATAACTAAACCAAAACTAGAAAAAAAATTATGTGATGAAGCATATGATAGGTATAGCAAATCTCATATAGATGGCAACAGCACCATAGATATGGAACAAAAAATTAAATCTTATAAGTTTTATATTATCAGCAAGTCACTGGCCCATAATAATGCATTTATCCATGCGGCCAAACCACATATCGATAGGATTAACAATTGTGATATTCGAGAAATTTCTGACTTTAGCATGACCACTTGCACCATAGAAATGATCTGCTCAACCCACTATCCAAGTAGTAAATATTAAGATCAGAAATGCGTTGAGGATGTGCTTCTAGTAAAATAGTGTTGTAAAAAGATTTAAAATAAGCTTCCTAACGGATGCCAAGTTAAGTATAAATCCAAATCCAAGCCAACACGCTTATCCATGCCAGCAGCAAGTATACTTTTATCTTTTTGAATAAAGAAGTCTAAAGTTTTGCCATTTTTTGATAATAAGATTTTCTTATGATTATGTTGATCCTGCTCCCAATAGCTTATAAGCCCAAAACGGGTATAGAAATAACGACTTTGAACACTAAAGCTCTCTGATGCACCAGCATCAACACAATGAGCACTATTTTTCCCTTTTAAGCAAAAAGACGCCGCACTTTGATTCACTACAGTTACTTTAACCATACCATCAGGTGTATTTCCAGAGCCATAGCAACACCCTAAGAGCCAAGAGACTAAAAATATGCATAACAGTGTATACTTCTTTATAAAATTCATTTATCCTCCCCCGATAATAAATTTTCTTTTTGTTTTAAGTATAGTTCAAAATACCCATGTATCAAAAAATACACTAAATATTAAATTTCGTCAACTGGTACTATTATAATAATCTTTTTATAACAAAAACTAAAAATATTGAAATGACAATATAATTTTTCGAAAAGATAAAAAAAATAACAAACACCAATTAAATTTTTTTTTTTACAAAAAAGGTGCTTCTTTTATGAAGTTGTTATAATTAAAAAAGAACGCCTTGTAAAAAAACCACCAAGAAAATAACTTAATTTTTTAAAAAAACACAACATTAATTGCTTGCATTATTTAAATATTGCATTATAATAGTATATTATTAGTAAATATATAATAATGATGCAATATATAAACAAGGGTGATTAAAAATGTATAAAGCTTTAATATTAGTCCAAACCACACAGATGATACAAAATAATACAATGCAATATAAATATAAGGGAGATCTTCAGACAGCATTGTTAGATGACCTCAGGTCAAATTTAGATCTAGGACTTAGTAGTGATATTTATCAGATAAAGAATACATTAGCTGAACCCAAACATTCTAAGTTAAAACAAAAATTAGAACAAGAACTACAGGTGTTATTAAAGAATTATATTATGAACTGGGATATACCACGCCTCTTGGATCCTCAATCATATCAAAAAGAAATTGATGATATGTACCATGAACTTAAAGGAGCTACACTTTTTTTTCTAGGGATAGAAGTACACTATGACACACAACTAGAGGCTTTGGCTAAATTTCAAAAACCAGAATTCACGAAGGATAAAGATAAAAGTGATAAACTAGATAAAAAAAGACAACGCTTGGAACTCAGGAAAAATAAAGCCCTAGAAGATGAGAAGAGAATGCAAGAAGAGGCTATAAATACGCCATTTCAAATAATAATGCAATGCAATTACGAGCCAGCAAGAGAATCACATCAAGAACTTACAGAAGAACAAGCTTCTAAACCAGAAAGTGCAAGGGAGCATCCACGCCATGCACATGTAGTAAGGGCGGAACTAAAGCATAGTACTGATGGAGATATAGAGCTCACGAGCTTAAATGTAGGCAATTTTCAAGCTTCTGTTGAGTGCAGTATTTAAAGAATTGATAGCAAATTTAACTACGCTCAAAAATAACAGTTTCTCGAAAGGAAACTCGCATTATAGCTCTCATTTTGAAGCTTTAACGGCCCATGCATGTAGTTTGCAACAGCCCCACCACTGAAGCCTACCATATCATTTTTATGCTAATACCATGTCAATAAAAAGGAAAAATTTAGCATATAGGAATCTCCCTAACACACAAAACGATCTGCTTTGTAGAGCAAACTAGAGGCTTGGGAAAAAAGCTTTTGCTTGAGCCCTGCTTTTTGCTCAAAACGCACTTGATATAAATCAAGCTGCTGTTTTTGGTATAACTCTAAAAGATAGGCATCTGAGGTCTGTAAGGCATCAACCAAACCAAGTTCTATCGCAGAGGATGCCAGCCAATGCTCTCCTGTAGCCACTTCATCCATCACCAAGCTTGGACGGTAATGCTGCACATGCTTTTTAAAGAGCTGATGAATAACCTCAATTTCCTTGCTAAACTTCTTACGCCCTTCTGGGGTATTTTTACCAAAAACGGTTAAAGTACGTTTATAGTCTCCTGCGGTAATTTGCTCAAAATCCACATGATGCTCCTTAAGCCAACGATGCAAATTCGGCAATTGCGCCACCACGCCAATGGACCCAATAATGGCAAACGGTGCAGCAAGAATTTTATCGGCAATCACTGCCATTAAATATCCACCACTGGCAGCAACCTTATCAACAATCACGGTTAAATGTATGCCTTTATCTTTAATACGTGCCAATTGCGCAGCAGCCAAGCCATAACTATGCACCACACCTCCAGGACTTTCCAATAGCACCACAACTTCATCTTTTTTATCTGCAATATGTAATATACCATCGACCTCTGCACGTAAGGCATCCAGCGCTGAAGCTTGCATATCACCCTTAAATTCTATTACAAAAACCCGCTTAGCATGACTACCCTTTGCCGCCTTAACACCCTTTTTGTTTTCTTTACTTTGTTTTTTTAATTGTTTCTTTAAAGCTTTTAAAGCTTCTTTGTCTAAAACTTCCTCGGCCATTAATAAATGACGCTCCTGGTAATGCTCATATAAAGAACGAATATGTAACTGACCTTCTTTTGCCTTGATTTTATTTTTTAGTGCTATTGCCATTAGCCCGGCAAAGGTAATGATTATGGCAAGCACCAACGTAAAGGTTTCAACAAAAAACAAACCATAATCGGCAAAAAAGTCACTCATTTTCTCTCTCCTAATCTAAGGTACTACGATAACCACCAACGCAAATGGCAAGTACCACTATGAAAATTACTAAAATAGGCCATATCTGAGGCCAAACTTGCAGCAAGGTATTGCCTTTTAACATAATGCCGCGGGTAATACGGGTATAATAGGTTAAGGGCAAAACACTTCCAATATGCTGCGCCCATTTGGGCATGCCATAAAAGGGAAACATAAATCCAGAAAGTAATATCGATGGCAAAAAGTACACAATGGTCATTTGCATTGCCTGCAGCTGGGTTTTAGCATACGTAGAAATGGTTAAGCCCACACATAAATTGGCTGCAATAAAAGGCAAGGTTGCAAGTAGCAGCAAGATCAGGGAACCTAAGAAGGGAATCTTAAATATCCATGCTGAAAAAGCTAAAATAATAGAAATTTGTATATAACCAATTAATATATACGGCACAATTTTACCAAGCATCACCTCAACCCCAGAGACCGGCATCGACATTAAGGTCTCTACCGTCCCACGCTCATACTCACGCGTGATTGCTTGGGCTGTAATCATGACCAAAGTCATGGTTAAAACCATTCCCATAAGACCTGGAACAATTGCAAACCGGGTAATACTCTCAGGGTTATACTGCGCATGCACCACAACTTTAAATGGTGAATCAGAAGGCGCTAAATATTGCAAACCATCTTTATACAAATCGTTAAAAGCCACATATTGTAAATTCTCCAGCGCACTTATAGCCTTTCCCGTAGTAGATGGGTCACTGGCATCAGCAGAAACTAAAATTTCAGGCTTTTGACCACGAATTAATTTACGCTCAAAATTTGGCTCAAACTGCACCGCAAAAGACGCCTTGCTTTCTGCGATCATCTCTTGTGCCTTGGAATTGGAAACATGGGCATCAACCACGTTAAAGTAATCCGTGTTTTCCATGGCTCTAATAAACTGCCTTGTAAACACAGAAGGCTGGGATTCAACCACGACTGTTTTTAGATTTCTAGGGTTAAGGTTAATGGCATAACCAAATAAAACCAGCTGCATTAGTGGCAGCATGATGATCATGACCAAGGTACCCTTATCTCGAAACATTTGCCTAAATTCTTTGATCAACATCGCCGTAAGACGCGTGAGAGAAAAATAGCGTGCTACCATGTTTTTTGCTCCTTATTCTTACTCATAAGGTAAATAAACACATCTTCTAAAGTGGTTGCTATTTTCTCAAATTGATAGGGGCCATCACTATATTGAGAGACAGCTTTATCTAATGCCGCTTCATCTAAAGCACAAAGATGTAAGCTGGTTCCAAAAGCAGAAACCTGCTCAACTGCAGGGTCTTGTTGGAGCTTTTTATCCAGAGCAAACAAATCGCCGCCTTTTGCTTGATAGGTACACAAACCGCTTTCCTCTATGATACTATCTGCCGTGCCATAGGTAATAAGATGACCGTAAGCAACATATGCTAAGCGATGGCATCGATCAGCCTCATCCATATAATGGGTGCTAACAAGCGTTGTAATGCCGCGTGCTGCTAATTGGTGAATTTGATCCCAAAAGTCCCGCCGCGCACTCGGATCCACCCCTGCAGTTGGCTCATCTAATAGTAAAAGCTTTGGGCTATGAACTAGTGCTGCACCAAGGGCCAAACGTTGTTTCCAACCGCCAGATAATGAGCCTGCCAATTGTTTATCACGCCAAGAGAATTCTAATTCCTCTATCACATCATTCACAATTTTTTTGCGATTTTCAACTTGATACAAACGTGCCACAAAATCAATGTTCTCACGCACCGTCAGGTCTTCATAGTAACTAAACTTCTGGGTCATATACCCAATTTGCTTATGGATAGCTTTCGCTTCTTTGACAATATCTTTTCCTAAACAACGACCCTGACCACCATCAGGCGTTAATAAGCCACAAATCATACGCATGGTCGTCGTTTTACCACTACCATTGGGCCCAAGAAAACCAAAAACCTCGCCTTTTTTAATTTGCAAAGAGACTTGATCAACCGCAACTTTCTCACCAAACTTCTTTACCAGGTCTTGAACATCAATAACCCATTCATCATTTATGTGCATAGACCCTAAGCCCCCAAACTCACATCAACAATTTGACCTGGGTGCAGAACATATTGTGCGTTATCTAAGCGAGCCTCAATGCGATAGACGAGTTTTTGTCTACTGGCCACAGAATATATAACCGGCGGAGTATATTCAGCCTGAGGTGCAATAAAGCTAATTTTTGCCTTTAATGGTGCTTGACTACCATCTAGGTGCAAAGTGACCTCTTGCTGATATTTTAATTGACTTAAATCCGCCTCTGGCACAAAAAACAGAACTTTAATGTTTTCCTTCGCCAAAATAGATACAATTGGCTGGTATGCACCTAGCCACTCGCCCTGGGTATAAAACCGATTATCCACCAAGCCTGCCACCGGCGCTTTAATATGCGTTTGTTGATAGGACCAATTGGCTTTAGAGACACTTGCGCTACTTTGTGCTACTTGGGCCTTTGCTGCAGCAATTTGCTGGGCTCTAGCGGGTAATTTAGCCACTTCTACTTGTGCCAAAGCTGCATGATAAGCCGCTAAGGCTGCATTGGCATTTGAAACGGCCTGATCGACGCTATTTTGGTCCGTGCTTTTGCTTTCTAAAAGCCGATTGAAACGTTGCATTTCTACCCTAGCGTAATCTAGTTTTGCTTGGGCTTCTTTTACATTAGCATCTAAGGCTTTAATTTTAGGCTCACGTTCACCAGAGAGTAAATCCTCAAGTGTTGCCTGACTTTGCTCTAAAGCTGCTTTTGCTATGTTTAGATCATCCAACAAGGGTTCTTGATCTAAAATAGCAAGGGTTTGATCTTTTTTAACCGCATCCCCCTTGTGCACCATCAGTTTTTCAAGCTTACCGGAAACGGGCGCGCTGACATAGGTACTATCACCCTCCACATAGCCATTAAAATGGGGACTTTTTTTACCACATCCAAATAATAAGAAACACAATGAAAGAATGCAAATAGCGAAAAGTTTTTTCATGGAAAATACCATAAGTTCATTTGAGCGCAACTATAGCATTTTTAATACTATGGGGCAAGCAAACAACAAAAGCAAAACTATGTAAAATACTTTGATAGCTTGGACTAAAAGCTACCAGATAATGCTTAGTCTATGATACCGTCGTTATTATCATCCACATCCGTAAAATCTGGCACCCCATCTTGATCACTATCAGTGGTATCTCTTTGTCCAATATCTATTGAATCTGGTATGCCATCTTGGTCATGATCTTTATATATATGCGCGATGATCTCCATATGCCCACCATTGTTTCCTGAGTTATTATTATCATCTAAATCATGACTATCAACGATCAAATCATTATCATCATCAAAGTCTTCATAATCTTTAATGCCGTCATTATCATCATCTAGATCAAATGCATCTAATATCCCATCGTTATCATCATCTGGATCTAAATGATCAGGTATACCGTCATTATCATCGTCATAGTCGTGGCTATCTGGCTGAAAATCATTATCATCATCTAAGTCCCTGGCATCACCATGGGTGCTTTTTGATATATGGCTTATTTCGGGCAAGCTTACTGCTTGATGCATATTTTCCTGCACAAGTGTCGCGCCATATGCATATGCACTTGAAGATAAAAGCAATATACCTTTGATAATTATGCCCCTCATTGTTTGATGATCCTTCTCTTTCATAAAACTTCTGGTATAGATAATGGTAGTTTATTTTTTGATAAGTTCAAAAAAAATAAATAAAAAAAAGCGCCTTTAACAGCGCTTTTTAAGTTTAGTTAAATAAATATGATTTAATGATGATTATTCATGTTCGTTTAATAGTCCATCACCATCACTATCAGCATCCTCGTCATCCAAGATACCATCATTGTCATCATCAACATCTACATCATCTGCAACACCATCACCATCAGAGTCTGGTTTACCATCTACTTTGGTGACAACCCGATCTTTTATACCATCATTGTCATCATCAGAATCAGCATCATCTGGCACACCATCATTGTCATCATCAGAATCAATAAGATCTGGCACACCATCATCATCAGAATCTTTGACTAATGCTGCCCTTTTATCATCTTCATCAACTGAATCTCTTTTGCCATCATTATCACTGTCTTTGTATAGACCAGCAATAGGCTTGGTATGATCACCATTATCACCTGAATCATTATCATGATCACGATCAGAAGAATCAGCAATAAGATCATTATCGTCATCATTATCCACATTATCATCCACGCCATCGTTATCATCATCTGTATCCAATGCATCTGGGATACCGTCATTATCATCATCGATGTCTAATTCATCTGGTATACCATCGTTATCATCATCGAGATCCAATGCATCTGGCTCACCATCGTTATCATTATCTAAATCATTAGAATCAGCGTGTTCATTACCCTCTTCATCATATTGATTAAGTTGATGACTTGCTACTAGATGATCACTGTTACTTTCTTCCTCTGCTAAGCTTGTTTGAAGTCCTCCTAAGCCAAGGCCTAAAGCCCCAACTAAAGCAACATATAGAATTGATTTTTTCATTTCTTTTTCTCCTTTTTATTGTAATAAAAATATTTTTATATGGCTTGATGCATACATAACATCAAACTCACCGCTAAGTGTAGATTATAAATTAACATTATCAAATTTTATTTTAAAATTTTTTTATATTTCTTTATATTTAAAATAAAATCAAGTACTTACAATAAAACAATATTTAAAAGCAATGATGAAAATGTGCTATAAAATCAACGATCATCTATACCATCATTATCAAAATCATTATCAAGTATATCTATAATACCATCATTATCATGATCATTATCAAAGAAATTAGAAATGCCATCATTATCTGCATCAAAATCTATAAAATTTATAATACCATCGTTATCATCATCTAGATCAAACGCATTTGTAATACCATCATTATCTGCATCATTATCATAAATATTAGGAATTAAATCATTATCCCAGTCTTGATCTAAGCCCATAGTGTCTGGATAGGCAAACATCTGTGAATCTTTGCTAAGCCAATGTGTTTGATGATTAGCTGTTTCAATCTGTACCGCATTATTATCATCACCTGAGGTTAAATGGGTATGCTGAGAAACCTTAGTACTTTTTGGTGGTTCGGATTTAGATGACTCAACCAATAGCACATCACTGGCATCTTCGCTATGGAATGAATCCGTTTTAACCGGCATATTATTAGAAGGCAATCCTACTTTAGTTAACTCAAGCGGCATCAAATCATGGGGGTCATTTCTTGTTAAATCACTGCTTTTTACAGAACTAGCATCTAGAGATACCTGCGTTTTAGATAAACTGTGTGACAAACTAAGGACACTGATATACCCATAGATGACACTACTACTAAACCATATATACCCTAGAAAAATAATCAGCCTGCTCATAGCTACTCTTTTAAGATTTACCTTAAGTGTAGACCATGCACAGCCCAATCGTTAAAATTAAGAGAAATAATATAACTATGACTTTTTATTCAGACGCTTTTTAGCAAAAAACTGTTGTAAAAGCGCACGGGATTCATCCCCCATAGGCCCACAGTCCACGCTTATTTTATGGTTAAGAAAATTCAAACTTGGCACTTTTAATTGTGAAGTCACTACCCCAGCCTTAGGCTCCGGTGTTGCATAAACTAAGCGTTTAATACGTGCATGCACCATAGCACCATAACACATCATGCACGGCTCTAAGCTAACATAGAGTGTAGTATCAACAAGACGATAGTTTTGAAGTTGCTCAGATGCTTTGCGCATGACTTGTACTTCAGCATGCGCACTTGGATCATGCAGCGAAATCACCTGATTGTAGGCACTGGCTAAAAGCACACCATTTTTATCTACCAATACAGCCCCAACAGGCACTTCATCTTGATCATAAGCAAGCTGCGCTTGATCCAGCGCAAGACGCATGTATGATAGATCATCCACTAGATTTGCAGCATCATGCGGGAAGGATCTTCTAAAAGCTCTTTAATCATCTTCAAGAAGCTCACCGAGTCTTTACCATCAATAATGCGATGGTCGTAAGAAAGCGCAAGATACATAATAGGTCGAATCACTATTTCACCATCCACCACGACCGGACGCTTGACAATATTGTGCATACCTAAAATACCACTTTGCGGTGGATTAATAATCGGCGTAGAAAGCATAGAACCAAAGGTACCACCATTAGTAATCGTAAAAGTCCCCCCTTGCATATCCTCAAGCTTTAAAGTGCCCTCTTTAGCTGCAATCGCATATTCTCGAATAGATTTTTCCACTTCTGCCATCGAAAGCTGATCAGCATCTCTAACCACCGGAACAACCAAACCTTTTGGTGAGGAAACGGCAATAGAGATATCAAAGAAACCATGATAGACAATATCATCGCCATCAATAGAGGCATTCACATTAGGAAAAGCTTTTAAGGCCTCTACCACCGCATGCACAAAGAACGACATAAAACCTAATTTTACGCCAAACTTCTCCATAAAGGCGTCTTTGTGGTCTGCGCGTAACTGCATAACCTGATGCATATCCACTTCGTTAAACGTAGTTAAAATAGCATTTTGATGCTGTACATCCAATAGGCGCTTGGCAACTGTTTTACGCATTCTGGTCATGCGTACCCGTTGTTGTTCACGACCATCACTAGAAAAATCTGTTTGAGAAGATGCTGTTTTTGCTTCAGGCTTAGAGGAAGCCTGCTTTGCAACAAAAGCTTCAATATCTTCAGCTACAATACGCCCATCCTTTCCTGACCCTTTTACAGTAGCAGCATCAATTTGGTGCTCTTTAAGCAATCGACGCACTGAAGGAGAAAGCTCTGCAGCGGCCGATGTTGATTCTTGAGAAACCGCGGCCTTCGTTGCTTGTGCTGGCGTTTCTTCCTGTTTTGGAGCAGATGCTTGAGCGCCAGATTCACCCTGCGCCTTAAATAAGCCAATGACTTCTTCACTACTAACCACGTCACCTTCATTTTTTAAGATCTTATCTAAAACACCACTTTGATCAGCTGGAACCTCCATGGTCACCTTATCGGTCTCAATTTCAACCAATGTTTCACCTTCCTCAAAAGAATCACCTTCTTGCTTTAACCAGGAGGCAACTTCGCCCTCGGTAATAGACTCTGGAAAACTTGGGGTTTTAATTTCACTCATAATATGGTCCTTTATTGGTCTTCTTCAATCATTAATGCTTCATTGACTAAAGCGGTTTGTTGTTCAAAATGCAAGGATGGGTAACCCACCGCTGGCGCTGCAAAAGAGCTTCTTCCAACATAGTGTAATGTTTGATTATCTCTCATAATACGTTCTAAGCGATGCTTACCGGGATACCATGCTCCTTGGTTTAAAGGCTCTTCTTGCACCCAGCAAATATCTTTCACATGTGCATAAGGCTCTAAGATCTTAGTCAAAATTTCTTGCGGGAATGGATACAGCTGCTCTAGACGAATAATAGCAATATCGTCAATATTGGCATTGCGTCTTGCCGAGAGCAAATGGTAATACACCTTACCCTGACAAATCAAAACACGTTTTACTTTTTTTGCATCTATCTCGTCAATTTCTTTAATAACGGGCTTAAAGCTACCATCGGTAATATCTTCAATGCTCGACTGAACTAAGGGGTGACGCAGTAAGCTCTTTGGTGACATAATAATTAATGGTTTACGGAATTTACGCAATAACTGGCGCCTTAGAACATGATAAATTTGCGCAGGTGTCGTAGGGACACAAACTTGCATATTATCATGGGCACATAATTGTAAAAATCGCTCCAAACGGGCCGAAGAGTGCTCTGCCCCCATCCCTTCTTGGCCATGAGGCAATAATAAGGTCAAGCCAGATAAACGCCCCCACTTTTCTTCTGCTGAACAAATAAACTGATCAATCACCACTTGGGCCGTATTAACAAAATCTCCAAACTGCGCTTCCCACACTACTAAGTTCTCCGGTGCTGCACATGAAAACCCATATTCAAAACCTAAAACCGCTTCTTCTGAAAGTAGGGAATCGATAATCTGAAAATCGCCTTGTTCTTTATGGATATTTTTCAGCGGCGTGAATACTTCACCCGTATTTTGCTCATGAAAAACCCCATGACGGTGGGCAAAAGTTCCACGTCCGACATCTTCACCAGAAAGACGCACGCCGTGTCCTTTGTCTAAAAGAGACGCATAGGCTAATAGCTCAGCAAATCCCCAGTTAATCGGGATCGCTCCCTCTGCCATTTTTATTCGATCACTATGGAGTCTGGCAACCTGTTTTTGTAATGCAAAACCCTCAGGTAGGGCATTAACATAGGATGCAATTTTATCAAATTGATTTTTTGTAATCGTTGCATCATAAGGCATATGCCACTTGGCATTAGTGTAGGGCTCCCAACTCACCGTATACTTACGATTTTTATCATTATCAATAATATTGGCTACGCTATCCCCATGTTCTAACAGCTTGCGATAATGACTTTTCATTTCTTTATATTCAGCCTCGCTAACTACAGATTGCGCTATAAGCGATTGCGCATAAAGCTCACAAGGAGGCGCGAGTTTTTTAATCACTTTATACATCATCGGTTGTGTGGCAGAAGGCTCATCCGCTTCGTTATGACCATGGCGTCTATAACATACTAGGTCAATTATTACATCTTTTTGAAACTTCACTCTATAGGCAAAGGCAAGCTCTATGACCTTCACTACTGCTTCAGGATCATTACCATTAACATGGAAAATAGGTGCCTCCACCATCTTACCAACATCGGTGCAATAGTAGGTACTTCTTGCATCAGACAAATGCGAGGTCGTAAAACCAATTTGATTATTAATTACAATATGTACTGATCCACCTGTAAGGTAACCCCGTGTCTGAGACATGTTTAAGGTTTCCATTACCACGCCTTGTCCTGCAAAAGCCGCATCACCGTGAATTTGGACTGCAATGACCTCATCATGATTATGGGATCGTCGTGCTTGACGCGCCCGTACTGAACCTTCTACAACAGGCGCTACAATTTCCAAATGCGAGGGATTAAACGCTAAAGCCATATGCATCATACCGCCTTCGGTTTGAATATCTGATGAGAAGCCATTATGGTATTTAACGTCCCCAGATAATAGAGCCTGATCATGCTTACCTTCAAACTCAGCAAATAGATCTTCAGGGCGCTTACCCATAATATTAATCAAGACATTTAAACGCCCCCGGTGGGCCATACCCACGACCATTTCCTTGACACCATTATCACATGCCCTATGAGCAAGGTCATCTAAAAGGGGAATTAAAGCATCACCTCCCTCCAAAGAAAAGCGCTTTTGCCCCACATACTTCATACCTAAAAACTTCTCGAGCCCATCAGCTGCTACCAAACGCCGCAAAAGCCATTTTTTACGTTTAGGATCAAAGTCTTGATGTAATACACCGCTGTTTTCGATATTGTCACGCAACCACTCGCGCTCCTCAAAAGAGTTAATATGGGTATACTCAAAACCAATAGAACCGCAATATATTGTTTCTAGACGCTTAATAATATCAGCAAGCGTTGAATTACTCGTATCAAAACCTAAAACAGGGACATCAAACTTTTTGTTTAAATCTGCATCGCTTAAACCATGAAATTCTTTAGATAGATAAATAGCCTCAGAACGCTCAAGCATATTTAGAGGATCGATGTGCGCGCGCTGATGTCCTAATGCCCTGTATGCAAACACAAGATCTATCACACCTGCAAATTTGTCACCGTCATACTTTTCTTGCATCGCATGATTAAGCACTTGTCGCTTAGATTGATACGCCATTTTTCTAAAATGTTCTCGAATTTGTGCATGATCGGGTTCTGATTGGGCATCATCAGGCTTCATACTTGCAAAATATTCTCGCCATCTTTCATCCACTGACTTGGGGTCTTGTAGATAACGCATATAAAGGGTTTCTAGATATTGACCATTATTACCCATGGCCTCTGAATGTTGCCACTTTTGATGCATGCCTAATTCTGCTTCTGCCATCGTATACTCCTATCCACCGCGCTTTAGTAACTTTGTTTTAATTTTTCCAATTGCTCGAGTAGGATTAAGACCCTTAGGACAAACCGATACACAGTTCATAATGCCATGGCAACGATAGAGGGAAAACAAGTCTTTCATTTGGTCCAAACGTTCATCTGTTTTAGTATCCCTAGAGTCAGCAATAAAGCGATAGGCTTGCAGCAAACCTGCAGGTCCAACGAATTTTTCCGGGTTCCACCAAAAAGAAGGACAAGAAGTGGTACAACAAGCACATAGTATACATTCATAAAGGCCATCAAGTTCTTCGCGCTCTTTAGGACTTTGCAAACGCTCCTTTTTAGGAAGCGGCTTATCATTTTGCAGGTAAGGTTTAATGTTTTTGTAATGATTGTAAAACTGATCCATATTGATGATTAAATCACGCATCACCGGAAGACCTGGCAAAGGACGAATCACAATAGGTTCTTTTAGAATTGAAAGCGGCGTAATACAGGCTAAGCGGTTTTTACCATTAACATTCATACCATCAGAACCGCAAACCCCCTCACTACAGGAGCGGCGAAAGGCCAAACTGGGATCTTGTTGCTTAAGTTTCTCAAGTGCAGCCAACAACATCATGTTTTTATTTTCTAGCGTTATGGTATACTCTTGCATTTTAGGCTTTTCGTCTTTACTTGCGTCAAAGCGATAAATTTGGAATTGTACTTCGATCGATTTTTTTTGTGTTTGTTCCATATTTCCTACTCCTAATACACCCGTTCTTTAACTTTAAATGCCTCCACAGAATCGGGTTTCATATTCACCTCTCGTTTGCATGTTTGATGATCTTTAGAAAAATAAAGAGTATGTGCTAACCAATTTTTATTATCATGCTCTGGAAAATCTTCTCTGGCATGCGCACCCCTGGTTTCAGTACGGTAGTTCGCACTATAGGCGGTTGCCAAAGCAACCGCAAGAAGGTTATCTAATTCTAAGGCGTCAATTCTTGCCGTATTAAATGCCATAGAATGATCGGCTAAAGCCGCATCAGACAAGCGTGCTTTGAGCTCAAGAAGTTGCTTAAGCCCTTGCTCCATACTTTCGCCTGTTCTAAACACCCCAAAATCTTGTTGCATGATTTTTTTCATTTCAGAACGCACTTTGTACAAACTTTCACCCTTTTTGTTCTTATCCCAATGGTAATAACGTGCTAAAGCAGCATCAGCCATAGATTTATTCTGTTTAACAGAGTCAATGCCCTCGTTAAGTGCACGCTCAACTTCTATACCTGCAGCTCTGCCAAAAACAACTAAATCAAGCAGTGAATTACTGCCTAAGCGATTCGCGCCATGCACAGAAACACTTGCACACTCACCAACGGCATAAAGACCGGCAACACTTTGATCTTTGCCTTGAACCTGAGTGATAACCTGACCATGTTTATTAGTCGGAATACCACCCATCATATAATGGCAGGTAGGTACAACGGGAATTGGTTTTTCAACCGGATCCACATGCGCAAAAGTTTTAGCAATTTCACGAATACCCGGCAATTTTTCCGCAATGAGCGCTTCTCCAAGATGGGTAAGATCAAGCTCAACGTAATCTAAATCTCCTCCTGGGTTACAACCTTTGCCTGCACGCATTTCCAATAAACTTGAGCGTGAAACCACATCACGGCATGCAAGGTCTTTTGCATTTGGCGCATAACGCTCCATAAAACGCTCACCATCACCATTACGCAATACACCGCCTTCGCCACGACAGCCTTCAGTAACCAGCACCCCAGCACCAGCAATGCCTGTAGGATGAAATTGCCAAAACTCAATATCCTGAAGTGGCAATCCAGCTCGAAGCGCCATACCTAGGCCATCACCTGTACAGGTGTGAGCATTGGTAGTAGATTCATAAATACGTCCTGCACCACCAGTTGCTAAAATAGTCGCCTTGGCATAGAACATAGCGATTTCACCAGTAGCGATAGAAATGGCACTCACCCCAGCCACATGATGATCATCGGCCATGATAAGATCTAGAGCATACCATTCATCAAAAAAGTTGGTTTCAGCCTTGATGTTTCCTTGATACAAAGTATGCAACAATGCGTGTCCAGTACGATCTGAAGCAGCGCAGGTACGCTGTGCTACTTTACTGGGATCAAATTCCCGGCTCATACCACCAAAGGCCCGTTGGTATATCTTACCGTCGTCTAAGCGTGAAAATGGCATTCCCATATGTTCAAGTTCAATAATAGCCTCCGGAGCCATTTTACACATGTATTCAATGCAGTCTTGATCGCCGATATAATCTGAGCCCTTCACGGTATCATACATATGCCAGTGCCAATCATCTTCATGGACATTACCAAGTGCTGCAGCAATACCACCCTGCGCTGCAACTGTGTGCGAGCGGGTTGGAAAAACTTTAGATAAACAGGCAACATTTTTACCACTTTGAGATAGAGATAAAGCTGCACGCATGCCCGCACCCCCTGCGCCGACAATAATGGCATCAAAAGTATAGGTTTGAACAGAACTACTCATATCAAATACTCCATAGTAATTGGGCTAAAAAGATTAACATCGCCGCATAACTTAGGATAAGGGCGATATTGATTGTTTTAGCTAGAAATTTACAATGAATATAGTCCCCCACTACCATCCATAAACCGATCCAAGCATGGATAACAATAAACAAAAAAGTTAGAAAAGTACCAAGCTTAAACCAAAAATTTGAACAAAGACTCATCCATGTTGCATAATCCAAACCTGAATGCGTCCAGAAAAATGCAGCCATGAAAATGCTGTAGCTTAAAATAACAAGCGCACTCACACGCTGCAAAACCCAATCCCAAAAACCACTACCGGTGAGTGAAAACAAACGCCCTACCATACATAAACTCCTAAACCAATAAGTGCAAAGCCAAAAAGGATTAAACAAACCAAGCTTGCCCAAAATCCAGATTTTTTCTCTTCAAAAAAACCGCAATCCATTAAAAGATGTTTGATGCCAAATATGGCATGATAAAAAAAGGCAGCTAAAAAAACAAAAGCCATGAATCCGCCGCTAAAAGTTGCCAAGCATCGTTTCACTGCCATAAAGCCATCTGGGTCACGCACAGAAGCACACAAAAACCATAAAAGCCCAGGCAGGCTTAGAAAAACTAAAACGCCCGAAATTCTGTGACCGATTGACACCAAGGCAGTTAAAGGAAATTTGTACTGTAGAAGATCACGAACGGATACATTTCTTGGACTGTTTGAAGTCATATATTTCTCACTCTTAATAAACAAACCTTGGGCATTATATCACAAAATTAAACACATGCTAGCCATATGCAGCATTTTTGATTTACAAAAACAAAAAGCTACAGCAGCTATGTGCAAAAACCCGCCTTATACTATTTTGCAGGAACACCCGGACTGAACTTAGCTCCACTAAAGGGAGAACGAAACCACCTACGCTGCCTGATCCCTGGACCTGAGTCAGGAGAACGCATAGGCGAGCGAAAATGAAGCCGAAAAGGAGAGTATGAAGATATAGCTGAACTAGAACCTTTAGCTGATTTTGTGACCTTGAAGACTTTCTTGAAAGTAAGAGGATCTGTAGTGAGCATTTCAAGACTTAAAGTAGCAAAGTTATTCTTTAGGAAATTTAAAGAATAAACATACTTGTCAAGCCCTGCAGCTAGATGCTCACACTCCGCGCCTAGCTTTCTAAACGCCCAGTGCATTACGGCCATGATCAGAAATATTTTTGCCTTAAGCCGCGAAATAGGATCTGCTATATCGTTCAAATACACCCCATTATAAAGCGAGAGAAGCTTATCATGTTTAGCAACACAAAGCTCAGCCTTTGCAACCGCTTCTTTCTTTGGCTGTGCTTGGCCAAAAAGCATTCTCCAGAGATAATTTTCTTGGGGCCTAAGCGCCTCCAGGAGCCCATAAAGATCGGCTAATCTTTTTTGAGCCTGGTCTATGGAGTGCGGCATAACACTGGCCAAACATTCCTTATCCATATTGTTTTGCTTAAAACATCTAAGCTCCGCTATGTTATGATATATGGGTAGATCATACATGCTCATTGGCATAATATAAGATTTAAAAAGCATATGCACGCTGTAATTTGCATCATCAACACTTGCTGTCGTGATGATAACTTGGTGCTGCGCATCAATAAAAAAAACCTTATAAAGTTTCTCCTCACTTAAACTGCGCACCAGGCCACATGCTTGATCATCATCAATATTAAAGGGATAAATATCCACTTGCTGACCCGAAGGAGTTTCTCCAGATTTTATTGAAAAATGCAAGCCCTCAAGGCATGCTATATACTGAACACTTACAAGATCACCACAACCTGACCATTTAAAATCTAAAGCTCCTGGAATACTAGGCAGCCTGAGCATTTCCCCAAACCTTCCTTCTGGCTTAGACAAATCAAAAATCTTAGCTTTTCCCAAAGGCACTGCACCTTCACCCGCTTCTTGAATCTTGAGAGTCTTTCTTCTTCCACAATAAACAACATCTTGTATAGGCGTTTCCATGAATTTTGTTAATTCATTTTTCTGACCCGCGCCAATATTCCCAATATAGAAAATTGCATCATCCTCTGCTCCAAAAACAATACAGTGCTCTGCTAAAAGACAGGGAATCAATTTTCTTTCTGAGTTTTGTGAAATTTGATAAAAGCCACGAAGTTTAGGATGGCCATTGGCCACATGCTTTAGATTAAGGAAAACGCTTTGAGTGTATGCATTCAAAAACAAATATATACCAGACGTATCTTGGATGAGTATTAAACCAAGTTGTCTAGTCTCACCATCTTCATCTACAAGATCACTCTCTACAAAATAATTAAAAAAATTCAAAACAAAATACAATATTAATAAAATATAATTTAATGAAGATTAAAATACAAAAAAATCACTTATGCAAGCAGTGCACAATACCCTTACCAAAATCTTTCATACAATGCTTTGCACTTTGCAATATTTTTCGTATAATAGCCGCACTATTGCAATTGATTAAATGAGGGACATCATGAACGCAACCGTCGAAACCAATACCACTGCCAACTTTGAAATAAATGGCAAAAGCTTTCAATTACCTATTTACCACGGCAGTGAAGGCCCTAGCGTGGTGAGTGTTTCCTCCTTATCTAAAGAAGGGGTGTTTACGCTAGATCCGGGTTATTTATCTACCGCATCGTGCGAATCAAAAATTACCTTTATCGATGGTCAAAAAGGCATTTTGCTTTATCGTGGCTACCCGATTGATCAACTTGCTTCAAAGAAAAACTTTCTTGAGGTTTGTTATTTATTACTTTATGGAGAACTACCTACGCAAGCTCAAAAAGAACAGTTTGAAAACGATATTACCCACCACACCATGCTTCATGAACAAATGGTCCATTTCTTCAGAGGCTTTAGACGCGATGCCCACCCAATGTCCATTATGGTTGGGGTTGTGGGTGCCCTTTCTGCGTTTTACCATGAAAAACTTAATATCTACGATCAAGACACCCGTCTTGGCGTAGCCCATCGTCTGATTGCTAAAATGCCCACGATTGCCGCCATGTGTTACAAATATGCCAAAGGCCAGCCGTTTATTTATCCTCAAAATCATATGAGCTATGCTGAAAACTTTTTACATATGATGTTTGCAACGCCTTGTCAGGAATACAAGCCAAATCCAGTGTTTGTACGCGCATTAGATCGCATCTTTACTTTACATGCCGATCACGAACAAAATGCCTCTACCTCTACCGTACGCTTAGCTGGTTCTACCGGCGCCAACCCATTTGCATGTATTGCTTCTGGCATTTCTGCCCTTTGGGGACCCAAGCATGGTGGTGCAAACGAAGCAGCCTTAAATATGCTGCGTGAAATTGGTGATCCTTCGCGTATTCCAGAATATATTGCAAAAGCCAAAGATAAAAATGATCCTTTCCGCCTTATGGGTTTTGGTCACCGTGTTTACAAAAGCTACGATCCTCGTGCGGCGGTTATGCGTGAAACCTGCAAAGAGGTCCTTGCTGAACTTGGCCAACTCAATGATCCTGTCTTAGCCGTTGCGGTTGAGCTTCAGGATATTGCCGAAAAAGATCCCTACTTTATTGAACGTAAACTTTACCCTAATGTTGATTTCTACTCTGGTATTGTAATGAACGCCATAGGCATTCCAACAAATATGTTTACGGTTATTTTTGCGCTTTCTCGCACAGTAGGTTGGATTTCGCATTGGAATGAAATGATTACCGATCCTAAATCGCCGCTTAATCGCCCAAGACAGCTCTATACCGGTCATTCTAAAAGAGATGTTCAAGACTAAGCCCTCAGTTTTTGTAGGAAATATGCCATTATCATGCAATTTATTTGCCTAATAACTAGGTACACTCTACAATAACCCTACTAATGGTCGGCAAGGATACCCTGTATTTGGATATTTTTTTAGCAATCACTCTTGTATTTCTTATTGCAATATCGGCATTTTTTTCGGGCTCAGAAACCAGCATGACCTCCCTCAACCGCTATCGCTTACGATATCTGGCACGTAAAAAGCATAAAAAAGCCCAATGCGCCCAGTCCCTGCTTGAAAAACCTGACCGTTTATTAGGTATGATATTAGTAGGCAATACCTTTGCTAATATTCTTGCCTCAGCAATTGCCACCTATCTTGCTACGGAGTGGTTTGGCCAATGGGGACTTTTAATTATTCCGGTACTGTTAACTATTGTGATTCTTATTTTTGCAGAAATCACCCCCAAAACTATCGCGGTTAAATTTCCAGAAGCCTTTGCTTTTAAGGTGGTTGGCGCTTTAAAATTTTTGATGAAAATAGCCTACCCCTTAGTTTGGGTTATCAATGGCCTGGTAATGTGGCTCCTGAAACCTTTCGGATTTGAACTACATAGTAATAAAAATGAAACTATTTCCAATGAAGAACTCCGCGCGGTAGTTACATCAGACAGCACCACCAGAAAAGGGCTATTGAGACAAAACATGCTTCTTGGTGTTTTAGATCTTGAAAAAACCACTATTGAAGACGTAATGGTCATCCGCAACAATATTTTAGCGATCGATATTGAAGATGACTGGAAAAAGATTCAGCAAACCATTAAAAAATGTCCTTATTCGCGCATTCCGGTTTATGAAGGGGACCCTGATAAAATGATCGGTGTTTTTGCGCTGCGCAATATGCTTTTATTATCAGATGACGACCCCAAAGGCATGAAAAGCCATTTTAAAAGCCTATTAAACCCCTGTTATTTTGTTCCTGAGCATACTCCGCTTGAAAAGCAGCTGATCAACTTTCAAAAAAAAGATGAACATTTAGCCATTGTTGTCGATGAATATGGCGATATTCAGGGTATCGTAACGGTTGAGGATATCTTAGAGGAAATTGTTGGTGAATTTAGTCATAGTGACCAACCTTCCTTGCACGACAACACGACCAAACTTCCAGATGGCTCTTATATTGTACATGGCAGCATGACTATACGCGATATTAATCGCCAGTTAGATTTATCTATTCCTAACAATGGTCCTAAAACCTTAAGTGGTTTAATTACTGAGCAATTACAATCTATCCCTAATGCCAAAACTACTATCATCATTGCCGGTCACCCGATTGAAATAATTCAAGTAGAAGATAACGCTGTTGAATTAGCAAAAATACAGCCTATAATAAAAAACTCATTATAAAAACCATTGAGTTCTATGCGTCCAGATCTTAAATTCACCAAAAAAATATTAATGGCTATTGTTATAGGCTTTGCATTTGGCGCTGCGATGAAGTTTCCACCGCTCAAGGGCTTTGAGTCGTTTGTTATTTACTCCCTTATCGATTTTATTGCACAAATGTTTATTATTTTCATGAAAATGCTTGTTATTCCGATTGTTTTTGTTTCTTTGGTTTGCGGGGTGATGTCGATTGATAATATCAAGACCCTCTCACGCATTGGCACTAAAACCCTATTGTTATATCTATTTTCCACTGCAATTGCCATAACGCTGGCGATCTTTTTTGCTAAACTGTTTCATATTGGCGTTGGCGCCAACTTTCCGCTTAAAGAATCATTTGAAATTGCATCTCCTGCCTCTACCAAGTCGGTTTTACTGGGGCTTTTGCCTAAAAACCCTTTTGCAGCATTTTCAGAAGGCAATATGTTACAAATTTTATTTTTTGCGATTATCTTTGCCGTAGCCATGAATATGGCACAGAAAAAATCAAGCGGCGTATTTGATATATTCAAAGGGCTAAATGCTATTAATTTCCAACTCATTTATATGCTCATGGCCATTACGCCTTATGGGGTTTTTGCTCTGATTGCCAAGCTATCACACCAATTAGCTTTTGCCGATTTCAAATACTTATTAGCGTACTTCTTTACGGTTATTTTTGTGCTGATTGTCCATGTTCTTTTAACCAATGGTCTTTTGTTAGTGCTTTTAGGGCGTATCAAACCCTGGCCTTTTTTCAAAAAGATTGTACCCACCATGCTTTTTTCTTTTAGCACATCAAGCTCCAATGCTTCTATTCCTGTAACGCTGCGCAATGTCGAGGAAGTGATTGGAGTTGATAATCAAGTGGCTTCTTTTGGCATTCCACTTGGCGCTACCATTAACATGGATGGCACGGCGATTATGCAGGGGGTTGCAACTATTTTTATTGCTAATGTCTATAATATACATCTTGGACTACCAGCATTTTTAATGGTTATTTTAACCGCCACCCTAGCCTCTATTGGCACAGCTGGCATACCAGGTATTGGTTTAATTACCTTAGCCTTGGTTTTAAAGCAAGTAGGCCTTCCGGTAGAAGGCATCGCCCTTATTATCGGTATTGATCGTATTTTGGATATGATACGCACCGCGGTGAATGTAACCGGCGATGCCTCTATATGCACCATTGTAGCTAAAACTGAAAATAAGCTGGACCTAGATACCTATTATCAATAGGCTCATGCGCTATTATTTCCACAGAGGAAAAATAATAGCAAAATTACGGTTAAGCTCCTGTTGTTCATAACCTCCTTAAGCATAATTATGGTGTCTATTCTTTTGACTAAAAGCCTTTAATTAGTGCACTTAGGGCGCATAAAGCACTACCCTTTTAAAGGATTTCATCCTCCTCTTGGTCTAAATATGCCTCTTGCCGCCTTATTTATATCCGCTATCTGTTTACTATGCTTATCCCTATTGAGAAACATCAAACCTGATTTAGTTTGTAACTTTGGTTCTTCATATGCTGCCCCCATTACCTTAGCCTTTAACAAAGCTTCGTATATCTTTTGTAAATCTTCAATCTTCCTTCTATATTTATCTCGATTTTTCTTTATGTTTTCTCTATAGTGTTTATAAGCCTTAAGCATTAGAGGTATTGTCTTATTTCCCTCATCTCCTTTGAGACCTAGCTGTTGCTGCATTTTATTTTTTAGAGCGCTAATACTTGGAGCTACACCTCCCCAAGCGAGTAAATTCTTTGCTTGCGCATTGACTATTTTTTCATGACGAACCTTATCCGTAACCTCAATTCCTCCCAGCTTACATTTGCCATCTTCTATTGTAACTTTTTGAGGATCCGCTTTTGCTTTCGCATTCACTACTGTCTGAATAGCCTCACCCGTAACCTCAATTCCTCCCAGTGTACATTTGCCATTACTTATTATAACTTTTTTAGGGTTTTTAACTGCAAATATATTCAATTTTTCTCTTAACTCCGAGCTTATGCTCCTTCTTTCCTCAAACAAAAGATCAGGCTGAATCATCACAAAGTTATTATTTTCTTTTTCAATCCCTAAATGATTCAGATTGACTTTTTTACCCGCTTCAAGGTCTTGAAGTGCCTCTATAAATAATTCTAATTTACCATTAACAGCGCGTTTTTGTGCCTCAATTTGATCCACATGGGCATTTTGACTTTTAACTTTGGCTGCAGCTCTAGCTGCGGCTTCTCTTTTTTTTTTGGCTTCTTTTGCAGCTCTAGCTGCGGCTTCTCTTTTTTTTTTGGCATCATCTGCAGCTTTAGCTGCGGCTTCTCTTCCTTTTCCCCCTCTAAATATCTTCTGAATCTCGGCGGCTGCTGCTGCAGCTCTAGCTAAGGCTTCTCTTTTTTTTTTGGCTTCTTCTGCAGCTCTAGCTGCGGCTTCTCTTTTTATTTCCCTTCTAAATATCTTCTGAATCCTGGTGGCTGCTTTAGCTTTGGCTTCTTCTGCAGCTTTAGCTGCGGCTTCAGCCTGATCCAAAATTACTTTGATTTCCTTTGTAAACGGCCCTATTTTTTCACTTAACTCTCTTACTTTTTTCACCAAATCCATATTCCTACTCATTCCCTGGATTAAGGAAGCTTTTTTGTTGTCTGGATTTTTAATATCAACTCCCTTCAAAACAAAATGTATAACTGCATGTAACAATTCATATTCACTTATATTTCCATTATTTAATCTTGTAAAGTTTACACTTTGTTTGTCACTACCTTTAAGCCAAGCTGTCAGACTATCACTATTTACTCTATTTCCCCTACAAATCATATTTATCAATACTCGCCCCAATAAATCCTTGAGATCAACCCCCACCTCTTGACTATAATGGTCATCTAAATCAAGATCCGATTCTTCTAATACCTTTTTCCAAAGTTTATTCACCTGATCTATATCGCAGGTGTCTTCTAAAGCCTTTTTTACAAGATCTACCTCATAAACCTTAACTAAATTCTGAAACTCCTCTGTTTTGTTCTGTGCAAGATCCAAGCTCCCGATTATCGCCTTTTTTTTTGCTACATCTTGAATTTTAAAATCTGGTATGTCATAAAGTAGCTTAATAAGCGCACTATCATCTTTTATCAAATATAATAAATCGCTCACCAGCTCATTATCTTTTTGCATAATTGCACTTAAGGCTTTTTTCTTGTTATCATTAACATCAGCCCCCTCCACCAGAAAACACTTAGATATCGCATATAATAATTTTGTTGCGCCTTCTTCCCCGCCGGAAAGGCTTAAATCCATTTCAGAGCTTTTCAACCAATTATCCAGTTCTTGACGTACCCCCCCTAGCTTATGCGTATATACTTTTTGGATAATATCCCATTTTATCCTCTTTAGTTCTGTTTCTAGGCCAGAATTTTTGATACTGCCCATATTTTTTACTATCAATTTATCCAAATTAATTCCTGAAAGATAATGAAATGAATCTTTATCATCCAACAAACCCAATTCCTCCGAATACTTAGACAACGCTCCTAACAATTCCTTAAGTTTTGCTAAGGCTACAGCCTCCTTCAAGATTTTAATGATATGATTCGCAGAAGGTCCCAAACGTTCAGTATTGTCATTAACCATTGCCTCCAGTTTCAAGCCCTCAATCATGTCTACATGATTACTCATTTCATCGCTCCATAGATCTATCATGTCATTCATCTCATCCGTTGACTCATGCAATGCCTTAATGATGATATTAATCAATACTCGCCCCAATAAATCCTTGGTATGATCAACCCCTACCTCTTGACTATCAGGGTCATCTAAATCAAAATATTCCGATTCTTCTAATACCTTTTTCCAAAGTTTATTCACCTGATCTATATCGCAGGTGTCTTCTAAAGCCTTTTTTACAAGATCTACCTCATAAACCTTAACTAAATTCTGAAATTTCTCCGTTTTGTTCTGTGCAAGATCCAAGCTCGCCGTTATCGCCTTTTGTTTTAAATCAACTTTACCCATAATACAATCCCGGACCGCATCTTCGACCTCAGCGTCATAATTTGGGCCAGGGATATATCCAAGCTTATTAAGTAATTCTTCACGCACTTTTGGAGCAGTATTTACTAAAGCCTCCGCTATAAACGCCCCTCCTTCTTCGGATATTTCTTCCCCATTAGGATACATAATTTTATTTATGATATCTTCTATACCCCAATCATTTATATCAACAGGATCTGTATTCGGTCTAGACATCAGATGTTTTTTCAATTCGCTTACGTCATTAAATTTGTGCATTTAAGTACCGCATTTAATATAAATTATATTTTAATTGTAGTAAAAAAAATCCATATTTCAAAAAAAATAAAACGTTAGGTGTATTAACATTCAAATAATACTAATATAAAACAATACTTTATGGGGTGAATTTTAAAAAAACATGAATCAAAACAGCACATCTATTATTTAATAAATGCACATTTCTTATATTTCCTTCATCTTGGTCTATTAGAACAAACCCAAGCTACAAATAAAAAATTTAGATAAGGAAATTAAATATATAGGATAAATGAAGAAAATTGTGCAATAAAACGTAATGGACAATTTGAGCTATTAACCGCACCCACTCAAGTATCAGATAAACAAAGCCTACTGAGAAATCTATAATAAGATATCAAACACATTACTAGCAAAACACTCTACACCCCCAGC
Source organism: uncultured Gammaproteobacteria bacterium (assembly GCA_902563055.1). GTDB lineage: Bacteria > Pseudomonadota > Gammaproteobacteria > Francisellales > CACEW01 > CACEW01. Next base: position 47,056 of record CACEWE010000005.1, read on the forward strand.
ATATGCAATCACCCCAAGACAAGGCGCCATCATCTGTTGCTTAAGACTTGCAATATTTTTATCGCTAATGCATATACTATATAACGTAGACTACGGACATTTTTAATGGTTATTTTAACCGCCACCTTAGCTTCTATTGGCACAGCAGGCATACCAGGCACTGGTTTAATCACCTTAGCCTTAGTTTTAAAGCAAGTAGGCCTTCCGGTAGAAGGTATCGCCCTTATTATCGGTATTGATCGTATTTTGGATATGATCCGCACCGCGGTGAATGTAACCAGCGATGCCTCTATATGCACTATTGTAGCTAAAACTGAAAATAAGCTGGATTTAGAGACCTATTATCAATAGGCTCACGCGCTATCTGTTTATTCCATTGTAAAAATACCGCCCTGTCCATTGTCTTGATACTGACAATGTGCATTATTATAATTTACAATTTGCACGTTTGGATCTGCCGCATGCGGTGCAGTAACTATAAAAACACAAGCAGGTGAAGAATAGGAAAATTGATTTTTATTGCCATCTTGTTGCATAACTGCAGACAAGGTATAGGCAACATTAAAATCATCCTGATTATCGTACTGCCAACCTAAAATCTCACTTTTTCGCGCCTTAAGGCTTAGAGTATCACCAGGCTTCATGGGTGAATCCATGCTTGCATTTTTATAAAAAGTTCCTTTTTCATGAATCATAGCTGGCGTAATCACCCAACTATTATCAATATTATTATTTAACTGCATCAAAGCATGAGGCGCAGAATTGAGTGCATATAGTGGCACTATGTTAGAGAGAAGAATACAACAACCTATTAGTTTTTTCATTTTAATTTCCTTTTTTTATAACACCAAGAAGCAATGCCTTTTGCTATCAGCACCACTTAATGATAATGAATATCAGTTGCGATTATACCCTGTGTTTTTCCATTTACAAGAGGCGCAGGCTTCAAACTAAAAAAATAATTGATCTATGCTCAAGCAAAAAATAGCACTACTGACAATAAGAGGAATCTTTTATATACTAGCGACACTGCTTACCCTTATAGAAATGCCATGGCCTTTGTAGATCAAACCAGCTTAAGTAACTATCTTGATACCCTACTAGATAGTAAAAACATATCAGACTACGCCCCCAACGGTTTGCAAGTAGAGGGTAAAAAGAAAATTGCGCGCATTGTAACCGGCGTTACCGCCTCCTTAGCACTCATAGAAAAAGCTATTGCGCTTAAAGCCGATGCGATACTGGTTCATCATGGATATTTTTGGAAAAACGAAGTTGAGACTATTTGTGATTATAAAGCCAAACGCATTAAAAAACTCTTAAAAGAAAACATCAATCTCTATGGCTATCATTTACCTTTGGATATTCACCCTGAGTTTGGCAATAATGTTCAATTAGCAAAGCATATGCATTGGAATATAAAAGGCCCAATACCCTTAAAACACGCCCTGCCCTTGGTACTTGAAGGACAGCTTGAAAAACCGCTGTCCTTGGATGACTTTGGCGCAGGCATTGCCAAAACCCTTGACCGAGAGCCGATGATTATTCCCGGCCAAGATAAAAATATTCAAAACATCGCTTGGTGCACCGGAGGCGCACAATCCTTTATCTACGATGCGGCTAAAGCGGGAGTTGATGCTTATATCAGCGGTGAGATTTCTGAATCCACCGTGCATATCGCCAGAGAAATGGGTATTGCCTATATTGCCGCAGGTCACCACGCCACCGAACGCTACGGCGTCATGGCACTAGGGACACACCTGGCACAACATTTTAATATTAAAGTTCAATTTGTCGATATTGATAATCCAGCTTAGGGTTATGCTTTTGGTTCTTGACTGGGACTAAGCGCTGTTATTATTGCCTCTCTTTTATCAGCATAGTCTCGTTCACGCTGAAAAGGAGTGCTTGTAGTAGCCCCCATTGCAGCCTGAAGTTCAAGATCATAACTTTGAAGATCTTTTTCTATATGCCCAACATATTGGCCATAATCTTTATCACTTGCTTTAAACCCTAGCTCTTGAGCAATCATATGTGCTTTGATATTTTTTGTATTGATATCTATTTTTTTTATTTCATTGTAAACTTTTCTCCTTAGATTTTTTTTTAAGTCACACTTTTTCATTTGTCTTATAATAGATCGTTTAGGAAAAGAAAAGACTCTTTTGAGTGTTGTAGATAAACATTTAAAAACAGCATCTTGATTTTTCACCTCCTTTTTCTCCAAACTTCTTTGTGCTTCTTGAAAACATAAAGATTTTGCATACAAGGGGGTTAATTTATCTATAACTTCAATATTAGCCCCAGAAGAGCTAGACAAGTGAACAACCATGCTCTCAATACTATCAACCGTAACATCCTTGAGCATCGACAGACAAGCAGCTTTGTTTGAGCCTCGGGCCCGCAGCATCATGTTCCCTATCAACTTAATTTTTTTTTCAAAATCTGCCTCACTGTATCCGGATAAGCCATTCGTTAATGAATTAAATTTCACACTCCCCAAATAAGCCTCTAAACGCGCAAGCTTAGCATCTGGCGTATTTAAAATTTTAGCCTCCAACATAAAAGCGTTATTGAACGCATCTTGCACACTTGAAACGGCACCATCCTTATCAATAAAGGCACTTGAATTTTTATTTGATTTCATGAAGCGCTTAATAAAAGATGATTTCTTTACTTGATTTAGGGTTTTCACTTCTTTTGCTTGATAATTGCATTGCTCTGCAATTGTTTGGGAAAGCTTTTGCACTATTACCTGAGTAGAATACCGAATGTAGCCAGGTTTAGTGTAGCCATCGTCGGTGTCACTCTTCCCATCCCCAAGCATTTCATTAAAAAACGCTCCAATTGGTTCTATTGGTTCTTCTTTCATATTTTTTAACTTGTTGGTCCACTCAAGACTTTGATTCAGATCTTTGAGCGGATGCATCATTCCGTTTTGAACGCAAGTTTTTAAGAAATTTTTATACGTATTTTTCTTATAACAAAAATCACCTATATACATCTCAAGCATAGTTAACAATAAGGCATAATTATCTGCTTGCTGCTGTATACTCAAAGTTTCAGATTGTACACCATCTTTATCAAATATTTTGTATTTTTCTGGTGTAATATAATTAATTGACCCACCCCAAAATTTAATATCAGTAGTTGCCATTCCTGGGTCTGCAAGCATTAATTTCATACTTCCATCTTTAGCTTTTTTATATAAAATATTTTCTGGTTTATTATCTGGAAAAATAAATCCCTCCTTATGTATTCTTGCTTGAGTTTTAAAAAGTGGTAAAAACAATTCTAAACATTGTGCCCCGTCATTAAAAACAGTCTCTGATTTATCCAAACCCTCTGTAGATTTTTTTAAGACATCACATATACTACCATCTGCCATCTCAGCTATTCCTATTTCTTCTCCACCTTGCTCAGGAACCACTAAACGCGCACTGTCGGTGCTCAATAGAGAAAATGCTGATTGGATATAATGAAACTTATCCCTTTGGGTCCAATTATCTAATTCTTTTTGGGATAGGATCATTGTTTGCGGATTCTTAAGAAGGTTTTCTTCTACCAATATTTTTTGCTCAGGTGTTAATTGAGATTTCATGAATGTGAAAACTTCATTTATATCAGCCGTCACTTCGTCTGACATAGCCATAAAATGCGCATCTTGCATTTGTATTTTCAAATACGCCATTTCTGCTGCAGTTAGTTCTTCTTTCATAGAAGCTTTCTCTCGCTGCATTTCTTGATACACATATACAAATTCACTATCATTTACATCCTCTTTCAGCTCCCCTCGATTCTTATTTTTAAGCCAAGCGTTGATTTCATTTTTTTCCCCTTGTATTACCTCACCAGCCTTGTCACTTATTTCAATTCTAGCCATATCAAATCTTGCTTGACTTTCTTTGTTAAAATCAAGCTCTAACGCTGCCAATGCCAGTTTTTGGACTGCATGAGCATCTGTTTCATCAACCGTGATTTCTATAAGCCCTGCGCTTGTTCGTTGTGTATTTATTTCTTCTTTCAATGGTCCTATTTCAGCTGAATTGGGAAATTTATTCGATAATACTTTAATAATCTGTGATTTAAAGCCTTCAATTTTAGATTTACCACTATCTTTTATATATTTTCGCACTTGCCACAGCCGTTTTTTACAAGCCTTCTCTAAATTTTCTTCATATTGCAATACTTGCATGAATTGATATAAATCTTCAAACATGTCTGTATAAACTTTATCCTCTCCAAATAAAAACTTTTGTATTATACCAACCTTATCTTTTGCCAAAGATCGCAGCTTCCATACCTCACCTTGTAAAATGGCCGTACCAACCATATTGATTAAGTCTGCATCCTGAAGCGGACCTGTAGGATGTTGCCGTAATTTAGCTATGAGTATTTGATGAATAGCTTCCTCATGTTCGGCACTTCCAATCTCTCTGGGGTTGTTCTCCTGATTTATTGAAGTTTTCTTTACATAATTTTGATTAAGCATCTCTTGCGACTGAGCTTTAAGTTCATTATTGAATTTTGTTTTCGCTTGTTCATATGCATCTTCGCCACCTGAATAATATTTTTCCATAATAGATTGTAATTTTTTATCATTGAATGCTGCAAAGCTAAGCGCACCATAACTATAAGATACAGTTTTGTGGTGTACCTCACCACAAGCTCCTGCACCAAGCTTGTCTCCCTCTTCATCCTCAGACGATAAATTTAATAATCTTTCACTCATAGGAATAAACCCCATCAATGCTAAGCTTCGCAATTGTTTATCGCTAAGATCAGGATCCAAAAGTAATTTATAAATTTCCTGCTGATGGGAATCCTTTATAAAATCTGGCACACTTGGACGTGACTCGCTTTCATTTTCAATACGCTCATCACCCAGTGTTATGCCAATAGTGCCACAAAAAAACTCAAGATCATGACGTATTTGATTATTCTTTCTGCCTTCATCATCATCAACAAGACCCATGAAATCACCTTTATTTATTTATACCTTAATAGTAGATTAAAATATTAATATTTCAAAAAATAAATTTTTGTGAATATGTGGTAACTTTCAAGAACTTAAACGACTATGGCTTTTTGCCAAAACTACTAAGAGATGAGCTATATACATAAGTTAAACAAACCCTCTAGACATAAGCACCAATTTACACTAGGATGTCTTTTTTTTATCAAGGGACCGCTATGAAAAAAATACTTTTACCACTTCTATTGTGCATCAGCTGCAGCTGTGGCCTAGCTCAAGAAAAATCTACGGATGCAAGCACACCAACAAGGTCTAAAGATACCACCCTATTACAACAAAGAATGGCTAATGAAGCTAGAGCTAGCCATGGATTTTATGCCCTTTTGCCCTACCGACACAACTATGTGTTACCTTTTTACTACACACAAAAACCCTATTACAGTGAGTATGAAGGGCAAACACCGGATAATCAACGCCTTACCAAAAGCGAAGTAAAAGCCCAATTTAGCATTAAAGTACCCATCGGTGGAACCATGCATCTCTTATCCTCTGGCAGCGACCACTTTTTTCTTGGTTATACCCAATCTATGTTTTGGCAATTTTATGCCACCACCAAATACTTTCGAGAAACCAACTATGAGCCAGAACTCTTCTTAAACCATAGTTTTAACAAAAACTGGATGCTCACCCTAGGCGCTGAACACCAATCAAATGGCCAAGGAGGCAATCCTGAGATTAAAAAAGCCATGGAACGCACCTGGAATAGAGCCTACTTTGATCTGAGCTATGCCAATGATCATTGGTACTTTAGCGCAAAACCTTGGTTAACGTTTGCCGATAAAGGCGCGCAAGATCTCTATAACCCTGATATTCTTGACTATATGGGACATGGCAGAGCGTATATTTCCTATGTTAATAAAAATCAAGAAGTTGACCTGATGCTTAGAAACAATATTGAAAGTGGTTTTAAGCGCGGAGCTGTAAAACTCAATTATATGTTCCCTATACATCAATATATTCACGGTTTTGTGCAAATTTTCTCAGGCTATGGTCAAAGCTTAATTGAATACAACCATTACACCAATAGCATCGGTATTGGCTTTGCAATAAGCTAAATAGATACACAAGATTGTGCATTAAAGCCCCATACTATAATGCATCGACATAAAACCAACGCCCATCGATGCGGCGAAAAAGCGAACGCTCATCGATGGCCTGCTGGGTTTTATTTTCACGATAATGTGCCTGAAAATGCACCATGCCCTCGCTATCACCGGGCTGGCCGCCTGAAACTTCTAGGATGTCCAAGCCAAGCCACTTTACCTCCAAAGCCCATACTTTAGTCGTATCAGGGCTAAAACCATTGCTAGCTGGTGGCGCCATAGTTGCTTGAATATAGCCCATATTTGCCTTGGTATATGCAAAGTAACGAGACCGCATCCTGGAACTACATTAAACTTCATTTATAGTGCACTAGCTTCTTAAAAACACTATTGAAAGTACTCATTTATAAATATAAACTCCGTGCTTTCATAGCATTTTTACTTGCTATCATCCCTCTAAATGAAGCTTACTACTAGCTCCAGCGTTCCAGTGCAGTTTGAGGAATTTTCTTCCCTAATACAAAGGCTCTACAACAATGCAAGAGGCCTAAACCACTACCACATGGACAAGATTTCATAATCGCATCATCTCCAGTGCAGTTTGAGGAATTTTCTTCCCTAATATAAAGGTTCTACAACAATGCAAGAGGCCTAAACCACTACCACACGGACAGGTTTTCATTAATGAGATCTATTCATCCTCAGAAACAAGCTGCTCACTTGCCTTTTCTGGCATAAGCTGGGCTTTGATCTTATCTTGGATTTCCTGCATCAAGGCTTCGTTTTCATAGAGGAATTTTTTGACATTTTCCTTACCTTGGCCAATTTTACTGCCATTGTAACTATACCATGCGCCAGATTTTTCAATAATGTCATATTCAACCCCAAGGCTCACCAGCTCACCGGCTCGACAAATACCTTTGCCGTACATGATATCAAACTCGGCTTTTTTAAACGGCGGTGAAACTTTGTTTTTAACCACTTTTACTCGAGTTTCATTACCAACAATTTCCTCGCCCTGCTTAATAGCACCAATACGACGAATATCTAAGCGCACTGAAGAATAAAATTTTAAGGCATTACCACCAGTTGTGGTTTCAGGATTACCAAACATAACGCCAATTTTCATTCGAATTTGGTTAATAAAGATAACCAAAGTATTTGCACGTTTTATATTAGCCGTTAACTTACGAAGCGCTTGGGACATTAAACGCGCCTGTAAACCCATGTGTGAATCACCCATATCGCCCTCAATTTCCGCCTTTGGCGTTAACGCTGCAACAGAATCAACCACCAAAACATCAACCGCACTAGAACGCACCAACATGTCAGCAATTTCCAAAGCTTGCTCACCTGTATCAGGCTGAGAAACCAATAAGTCATCAACATTAACCCCTAAAACTTTAGCGTACTGTGGATCTAGTGCGTGCTCTGCATCAACAAATGCTGCCGTACCACCGGCTTTTTGCGCCTCAGCTATCACTTGCAAAGTAAGCGTGGTTTTACCAGAAGATTCTGGACCATATATTTCGATAATACGACCCTTGGGAAGTCCGCCGATACCAAGGGCGGCATCTAGCGCTAAGGACCCAGTTGGAATAGCTTCAATGTCTTGTGCCCCACCAGCATCGCCCATACGCATGACGGATCCTTTGCCAAATTGCTTTTCTATTTGTGAGAGTGCACCCATTAAGGCACGTTGTTTTTGTTCGTCCATACTGAAGTTCCTTATCGTTGATGAAGAGAAAAATGTAGATAATTTTTGCTCAATTTTAAACCAAATCATCCTAGCATACTTTGCCCTGAGATAAAAGCAGCAAATTGCTTTTTTTTTTGAAAAAAATATCGTTTGATTGAAAAAAAACCATTGCCAAAAGGCTAACACTTGTGCGACAATATAAAACCTTCTTTTGTACTGATACTTGCCACCAAGAACCTAAAAATAGGAATAAAATGTGATTAACGACGAACAACATTTTAAGCTCGTAAGCTGGCCTGCCATCCGGCAACAGGTATCGCGCCACAACCCGCATGTCGCCCATGAAATTGATAATATTCGTTATAACAATCGTATTAAACTCCTTTTAGTCTCCATCCCCTATGGCGCCATTATTGTTCAGCATGGTCAGTTTCATATCTACTGCCAAAATCAATCGATCCCTTTTTACGATCAACGTATTGCACATTTGGTTCAAGATACACTTGGCTACCACAAGCCAAACTTTCCCCTGGCTATGCTTATTCAAAATACTACTGAAGCCTTTATCGACTATAAAAGCCATATCATGCCTATTCATACCCAAAGCCCTGGAGATTTTTTACCACTGGTAAATTTAGACGGCAACAAACGCAAAAAACGCCAAGATTATCAAATGTATTCGGCAACTGCTGGGGCACGGTCTCTTATTACGCTTCCTAAGCTTTCCCACCAGCTCTACAATAACAATTTAGCCAAATACTACCAATATGAAGCACCACCCGTTGCAAAAGACTTTCATATGCAATGGCCTATTTTTAGAAAATTGGCTCAGTCGGAGAACTTTGAACGCAAATGGCATACCCAAATGGTCATTTTTCCTGCCAGTTTACTTGAAAAGCTCAGTAGCCTTCCTGAATTTATCCCCTTAAAACACAGACTTTATCAACAACTTTGGCGTCACCAGCCGATGTCTTTTCAACAAACCACCTTTGATGTTGCATGGTCACTCTACACGAATGAGCTTACTACTGCCTTAAGGCATAACCCATACCTTATAGAAACTGCTAAGCATTTGATTAAAATTGCCTTAGGTCTTGCCCCTGGTTACACTCCTGCAATCGAAGATAACCAAGCACCGATTAAAAACTTCTATAAAAGCCTGGTCCATGTTTACAAGATTCGGTATTATCACCCTATTTTTATGCAAGCACAGGTCTATGATGGCCAAAGAAAAGTCTATTATTCCTTACATAAGCAAACCATGAACTGTGCCTTACCGCCGCAATCTAATAGTAAACGCACCATTGAAGAGCTGGTTCATATTAAAGCTATCACCAAAGGTTTTATTCATCATATTGCAGAAAAACGCTTTCATTTCCCTTTGCATGAAAGCGAATTATTTGAAAAATTAAAGCATACCGATTTTACTTTTTACCACCCGCAAGGTAATGAGGCACTTAACGGTAATATTCAAGAAATCCATCAACAGGATGAGCGATTTCATACTATTAGTGGCCAAATGAAAAATCATAATAATCTTCGCTTCCCGGATCATTCCTCTTTTTTCAAGGGCTGTGTTCGAATCCAACCAAAGCAACAACAACACAATAAACCGAAAATTGGCGCATTTTTGATGCCATTGAAACAAAAAATTAGCCTTTAAGTTTAATTCTCCCAAAACGTCTCATATCAAAAGGTGCCCGCCCTCATACATTGACTTAGATCAGAAAAATAACTGTAGTCAAAAAAACAAGCCCTACTGGAATTGATACCAAAGCATATATGATGCATAATGCTAGTTTTTTATAATCAAGAGGAACCATTGCATGAGTAATTACTTAGATAGAAATTTAGCATTAGAAGTTGTTAGAGTCACAGAAGCTGCTGCACTAGCAGCCTCCACCCAAATGGGTCGTGGTGATGAAAAAATGGCAGATCAAGTAGCAGTAGATGCCATGCGCCGTGCTTTTAATAGTATTGCTATTAATGGAACTGTAGTGATTGGTGAGGGGGAAAGAGATGAAGCCCCTATGCTTTATATCGGCGAACAAGTAGGTAATAAAAATGGCCCCAAGGTTGATATTGCCCTAGACCCACTTGAAGGCACAACAATTACTGCCAATGGTGGCAATAATGCTTTATCGGTTATTGCGATTGCTGAAGAAGGCGGCTTTTTAAATGCACCTGATGTCTACATGGATAAAATTGCAGTTGGCCCTAACCTACCTAATGGTATTATCGACATTAACGCTCCCGTACAACAAAACCTTAAACGCCTTGCAAAAGAAAAAAACATACCGGTCTCTTATCTTACGGTTTGTATTCTTGATCGCCCTAGACATAAAGAATTAATTTCAGCGGTACGCAAGGCTGGCGCAAGAATTATTCTCATTGGTGATGGCGATGTTTCTGGAGTTATTGCAACTGCCACACCAGAATCTGGCATCGATATGTATATTGGCACTGGAGGTGCGCCTGAAGGGGTTTTAGCTGCTGCTGCACTAAGATCTATTGGTGGACAAATGCAAGGACGATTATGCTTTAATACCGATGATGAAAAACAACGCGCGGAAAAAATCGGCATTAGTGACTTTGACCGTATCTACCATCTTGAAGATCTAGCTCGAGGCGATGTTATGTTTGCAGCAACTGGCGTTACCCATGGAACTATGGTTCAAGGGGTGCGCTACTTTAATGGTGGTGCTATTACCAACAGCTTAGTGATGCGCTCGCGCACCCGCACGGTTCGTAATATTGAAGCGAAACATTATTTTGAAACCAAGCCATACCGTATCAAAAAGCCAGAATTACAAAAGGAATATATTAGTATTTAGCTGTTTCATCATACTTATAGTATTGATGTTTGCAGGTTTTGAAAGTACGCGAATTTTTTCAGGCTAAACCAACCCCGTTAATGGTTTTAAATTGCATGTAATCTAATAGTTGCGCTTGTGCCTGGTCCCATTTGCATAATCGCTTATACTGTTGTACTACTATATCTAGCACCATAGAGGATTTTGATGATGCAACAGTATAATAAGCATGTGAGCGCCAAGCCATCACATTATGATAAAGAAGCTGAATTTTACGATCAATTTAACGAGCACGGCTCTAGCCTTATCAATCGATATATAGAGACCACCTTGCATAAGCATAAAGCAAAAACCGTACTTGATTTTGCATGTGGCACTGGCTCTCAAGTTTTTTACTTAATCAAAAATGGCTATCATGTCACTGGCTTAGACATTAGCAGAAAAATGCTATCCATCGCACAAAATAAAGCAAAAAAGGCTCATTTAGAAGTGCCATTAATATTGGGGGATATGAGAACCAAGCAAGCAGGCACCTTTGATGCAGTTATGACGATACATAGTGCTATTGGCCATCTTACTAAAAATGATTTTGACAAATCCTTGAAAAATATTTATAAAAACTTAAATACAAAAGGCTTATATATCTTTGATATTTTTAACTTAGATTATTTGCAAGAAGGAGAAAATATAACGCACTTAACCATAGATGGTCAAAAAAAAATAGGCGATACTATCCGTCGAGAAATTCAGTATAGCACCATAGATAGCGATGGAGTGCTTGCTTCATACGATATTTACCACGAGCAAAAAGGGCATAACAAGCCCCAAATATCAAATGCCTTTCAAACACTTCAAGTATATAGCGCAGAGCAATTAAAGCACATGCTTAATCAAAATGGGTTTAAAATAGTACAACAATGCAACATTGATGGCACTGAATTTTGCCGAAAAACTTCTCCACGCATCATGAACATTGCGATGAAACAATAATAGGGACGAATAAGCCATGGATCAAATTAGAAAAAACACAATCGCACTCTATGGCAAACACGGCAAAGAGTGGCTTGAGAGATTGCCTGCTATAAGGGCAGCAATAGCTAAAAAATATCAATTAAGCGCTCTAAACCCAGTTAGCAACATGAGCTTTAACTATGTATGCTCTGGCATGCAAAATGAAAAACCCATTATGCTAAAGCTGGGATTTGACCAACAAGCATTTTCTAAGGAAGCAGATTGCTTACAGGCCTTTGAACAATATGGTAGCGCTAAGCTTATTGCAACAGAGCCTGGCATGATAATAATGCAAAAGCTGGACCCAGGCATGACGCTAAAATCCTATTTCCCCCAAAAAGATGATCAAGCACTCACCATTTTATGCAAAACAATACTGCAATTACACAAAGCTCAAATACCCAAACACCATCATTTTGTTCCTTTAAAAAAAATATTATCCATCTTAGATCAAGACTTAGATATTCCTCAAAAATTATTAGACAGCGCCAGAGCATTGCGTGATGATTTGCTTTTAAGCACCAAAAAGGAGGTATTACTGCACGGGGACTTGCATCATGAAAACCTCTTACAACATGGCAATGATTGGAAAGTAATAGACCCTAAAGGTTTTATTGGAGACCCTTTATTTGATCTGTGTGCTTTTATTCACAATCCTATACCAGAGTTATTACAACAAACCAATCCGGTTGCGCTGATTCAAAAACGCATAGAAGTCTGTTCCCATGAACTCCAAGCCCCTCAACAAAGAATACAAGATTGGCTATATGTTAAATCTGTTTTAGGCTGGGCATGGTGTTTGGATGATAATATGGCCCCAGATTATTTTAAGGACTGTGTTAGGCTTTTGGAAAAAATAAGGAAAAAAGCAGATGAGTATTAAAATTTTAGAAACCAAGCGACTTATTTTACAGGTACCGCAGTTATCAGATCTTGATCATCTTATCGCCCTTCGCACCGACCCACAAGTGATGCGCTGCCTTGGCGGCTTCGGCGAACCATTTGGTTCTGGCAAGATTCAAGATGTCAAAGAGATTGAATATCAACTAAGCCTGGCCCAAGACTATTATGATACCTATGGTCTTGGATTTTTTTGTGCATTTGAAAAAACTACCGGAGACTTTATTGGTCAAGCCGGCTTATTTCATGTTTGCTTTAATACTAAGCAGCCAGATATTGAACTTGCATATCGCTTACATAAAAAGCATTGGGGCAAGGGCTATGCTACTGAACTTGCGCTTGCTTTAATTGATTGGGGACTTCATCAATATAAACTCCCTAAAATTATTGCCGCCGTCCATCCCGGCAATAAAAGATCCATTGCCGTGTTAGAAAAATCCGGCATGCTTTTGCAAGGAACCATCAAGCATAAAGGCCACAACTTGCCATGCTATATT
>CACEWE010000006.1 GCA_902563055.1 uncultured Gammaproteobacteria bacterium
TAACGGACAAGTTAGGAAGGCGTGCATTACTACTGGTTGATTTGATCTTCTTTGTAGTATTTGCAGGCTTAACGGCACTTTCTTGGAGCGTGGTTTCTCTCATTACTTTTCGTTTTCTTCTTGGTATCGGCATTGGCGCTGACTATCCAGTAGCCTCAACGTACATTACAGAAAACATGCCTAAAAAACTTCGTGGCCGTATGTTGGTCAGTGGTTTTGGCTTTCAGGCGCTTGGTGCCTTAGCTGGTGCAGGTATGGGCGCACTTATCTTATTTTTCTATCCTGAGGTTCATGCATGGCGCATTATGCTTGGTATTGCGATTATTCCAGCGGTTATCATCCTCTGCTTCCGCCTTACCTTACCAGAGAGCACTAGATGGCTTATTAACAAAGGGGAACATGAAAAAGCCTCTGAAATTGCCAACAAAATGACGGGTAAACAAATTAAAATCCAGGCCTTTCAAGCTGCGGAAAAAGCGTCCTTTTTAGACCTCTTCACGCCACGTTATATAAAGCGCACCATCTTAACTGCTGGCACCTGGTTTATTATGGATATCGCCTTTTATGGTATCGGTTTCTTCACACCGGTTATATTAGGTGCAATGGCCTTCTCTCATATGGGCAGTGACTTTATTGCTAAAGACATAGCCTCGATCCATGGCGCGGCCTTTTTAGACATATTTTTAGTGCTAGGGGTTATTATCGCAACGTTCTTGGTGGATAGCTGGGGCCGTATTAAACTGCAGTCTCTGGGCTTTATTGGCATGAGTGTTGGCTTGTTTTTATTAGCCGCTTCTGGTCTTTTTGCGCTCCATAGCACCAGTGTATTGATTTTATTTATTGGCTTTATTGTATTTAATATTACGGTAAATATGGGTCCCAACCCAATTACCTTTCTGCTTCCAGCAGAAGTCTTTCCAACCCATTTGCGCGCAACAGGACACGGTTTTGCCGCGGCTAGTGGTAAAGTAGGCGCTGCGCTTGGTGGTTTTATGATTCCATTTCTACGCGCTGAAATTGGCTTATCACAAACGGTTTGCATTATTGCGGTAACATGTATTGTTGGTTTTCTTATTACTGCCTTCTTAGGCTATGAAATGAAGGGCAAGTCATTAGATGAACTCTCTGGTGTACAAAAAAACATGACTAAAGCAGAGGTTAATCTTGGCAATATTCGTGCCGATGTAAAACGCTTAACCACAGACCTTACCGCTCTGGAAACTTCCCTTACTAAAGCTATTTCGCAGATGAATAAAAATTATAAGCCTGATTTTAAAGAATAAGGCTCTTATGCGCTTTTACCATAGGCTAGAAAGCTTGTAGAACGCACCATTGTTGTATAGTCGACAAGAAGCATTAATAAGGCCTAAATCAGGCGTTGCAAGCCCATTTGACATAGACAACATACATTTTTTAATAGCTGAATCTATTAAGCTAGCTGTGTTCCACCAACGGTCATATTAGCAATCAGCATTGAAGGCTGCCCTACCCCAACCGGAACGCTTTGCCCATCTTTGCCACACACCCCAATGCCATCATCAAATGCAAGATCGTCTCCTACCATTTTTACATCTTTAAGCGTGCTTGGTCCATCACCAATAAGGCTTGCGCCCTTAATAGGTGCAATAATTTTGCCATTTTCAATCAAATAAGCTTCATTGGCAACAAATACAAATTGACCAGAGGTAATATCTACCTGACCACCAGAAAAGTTTACCGCATAAATGCCTTTCTTTACTTTTTCTATCATTTCCTGCTTTTTTGACTGCCCTGGCAACATATAGGTATTAGTCATTCTAGGCATGGGCATCGCGTCATAAGATTCTCTGCGGCCATTTCCAGTGCTTTGAGTGCCCATTAAACGTGCATTGTGCTTATCTTGCATATAGCCAACTAATTTACCATTTTCAATTAATGTGGTACAGGCTGTGGTGGTACCCTCATCATCAATCGATAAAGAACCACGACGCTCTTTTAAAGTGCCATCATCAACAATAGTACATAAATCAGATGCAACTTCTTGGCCCATTTTATCACTGAAGGCGGAGGTTTTTTTGCGATTAAAATCACCTTCAAGTCCATGACCAATAGCTTCATGTAATAAAACCCCTGGCCAACCAGAACCCAGAACCACATCCATTGTGCCACCGGGTGCATCCATGGCATCAAGGTTTAACAAGGCAATACGAACAGCTTCTTTTGCACAGGCTTGCCATTTTTGTGGATTAAAGATGCCGCTATAATCATAACGTCCCCCAAAGCCGGCATAGCCTTGCTCAGATCGATCATGAGATTTAGCAATACAGGAAATATTTAAGCGTACAAGCGGCCGTATATCGCCAAGAAAAGTTCCGTCGGTAGCGGCTATGACAATTTGACTATGCGAGCCAGAAAGACTCAGCATAACTTGCTCAATTCGTGGATCCAAATCACGTACATAGCGGTCAATAGTTTTAAGTAAATCCACCTTGCTGGCGCTGTTAAACCCAGCAAAAGGTACATCACTTTGATATAAAATAGGATAGGACCTTGATGAGAGCACCGGAATGGTTTTAGAAGCACCACCACTGGCAATAGCCCGTGCGGCTTTTGTTGCGCTTAATAGGCCTTCAGGCGTGATTTGATCTACATAGGCTAAAGCCGCCTTTGCACCACTATTGGCACGAACCCCAATGCCACGGTTAATATCTAAACTTCCAGATTTTACAATCGAGTCTTCCATAGCAAAAGATTCGCTAATACTATGCTCAAAATAACAATCTAGATAATCAATTTGACTGCTATATGCAGCGCCTAAGGCTTTTTCTATAGTGGATTGATCAATGCCTGCGGGGTTTAATAAAGCACTATTTAGTGTTTCGATTGCCATAAACGTTTATGCTCCCATACTGGAAATTCTTCTCTAAGTACATCAACACGAATTTTATCAATATGTGCCATTACAAAACCTGGGCCCTTTTCATGTAAATCCAAGGTTAGACCCCAAGGACCAACAATAGTAGAATGACCATAAGTTACGCGATTTTCATGCACCCCACCTTGGTTTGCAGCAACAATATAACACTGATTTTCAATCGCGCGGGCATGCAACAGTGTGCGCCAATGTACTTTTCCGGTCGCTTCAATAAAAGCAGAAGGCACCATAATGATATCAGCGCCCTGATTGCGCAGCTGACGATAAAGCTCAGGGAAACGTAAATCATAGCATACGCTTAAGCCAATGCCGCCAAAAGGAGAATCCACTACTTTAATTTCTTTGCCTGGATAATAGGTAAGGGACTCTTGGTGCGATTCGCCACCAGGTAATTCCACATCAAATAAATGAATTTTATGGTAATAATCAACCATCGTTCCGGTATGATCATAAACAACGCTCGTTGCATACGCACGATGATCTTCTGGGGAGGTAGTTGGAATCGTCCCAGCAACGATCCAAATTTTAAACTTTTGCGCACATTCTGCCATAAAGTCTTGAATGCGGCCTTTGCCGATTGTTTCAGTAATTAAAAGCATATCTTTACGGTCATGGCTCATCAATGCAAAACTCTCAGGCAATAAGACCATTTTTGCGCCTTTATCCACTGCCTTAGCGATAAGCCACTCTGCTTGCATTAAGTTAGGACCAATTGCACCACCAGAAACCATTTGTATTGCTGCTACTTTTGCCATAATTATTCTACCCTGTGTACTTTTGGATTTTGCAAATCTCCATAGATTCGATATAAGATACCTTTGTCTTTTAATACGGTATTACGCAAAATCAACCCTCCCACATACGTTGCCGCGCCAGCTATGGGTCCCCCCAACAAACCTGCTGCAACACTTGCGCCTTTGCTTACATGGGGCATTACAAGCAATTGTTGATCAATATGCTTGTTTTTAAAATCCACAAAGCCCTGGCCTTTTAGATTTGCAACCGACCCGATTAAATCAAGTTTATTAATCCTGGCTACTGCATCATCCAGGATATATTCTGCCCCAAAATGATCAAATGGTAAACCATTGCCAGCATCTTTATTTTTAAAAAGATTAGAAAGATTCACCATACCGAGAAAATTAAGCCATTTAGACTGGATAAACATTAAATCCCCGTCTTGTAAAACCAACATTGCTTTGCCAGATAAGTGATTATTTTTAAAATCTTTTATATCGCCCTTCCAGCGCAGATTTGCATTAAACTGACCGTTAACATCTTTGATAAAGCTCTCATCAAATAGTGCTTGAAACAGAGGATCGCCTTGGTCAAAATTAATACGCATTTTTACTGAGGATGCACTTGGCTTAGTTTGAAAATTACTATCAAGATACGCCTCCAAATCATAATGACTATTGGACAAAGTTAATGGTGCAAAATGTAAGACTTTATCTTCTTGCACACCCTGTCCTGAAAACTCCCCAAGAAACTGACCATTAAAATACAGCTTGTCTATATTAAAATGTAAGCTCTCAAAATAGGGCAATAGCGCTGAATAAGACCAGCCGGAGATTCCTGCTGACTTGTTTTTACTTAAATGCAAATCTTTAAACCCAGCAGTAATTTGTACTTTTTTATTTGCATTATGCAACCAGGAAATCGACCCATTGGTATCGGAGGAGTTGATGCTCAAACGTCCCATATTATCTTTGTAGCGTAGGCCAAGCTTAGCGTCTTGAAAATGTTGCCCTGCAATACTTAATTTTGTCGTTTGGATTTGTGCATCAAGGGGAAAAGGTGGATTTAAAAAATTGCCACTAGATGAGCCAGGAGCACCTTTAAACAAATCATACCAGTCAGATGGTATTAAATTATCTATACTTGCGCGTATCTTCAGGCCTGATTGCGGGAGCGTTGCTGGAATAGATTGGCGATAATAAAGCGCAGCACGATTGATTTCAATACCATCATCTAAGCTTGTACCAAGATCCCATTTGCTATCGAGCATGTTATTGTATTTAAGATCAAACATAAAACGATCTTTTTGTGAAAAATCACCGGAAATGCTCAAGGACCTGCTTTGGCCACTTACTTTGGATAATGGCACAGGTGCTTTAATTGCAACAGGCTTTAAGTTGCTCTTAATGCTTAATGTTTTTTTCTGATCGTTTATAGACATCGTTGCGCTAAAGGGTGCGATCCCTTGGAATATACTTGCTGTGCTTGGGCTATTAAGCCAAGCCGAATTAAAGTAAGACTCAGCGCTTACATGATGGGTAAAAGGTGCGTCATTGTCCGTGTAAATCGATAGAACAAATGGCCGTCCGGCCAAGCTTCCTTTAAGTGCGGGCATGGAGATATCTTCACCATTTATATGCAGTACCCCTTGCATATCCATAAGCTTAGCTTTTGGATATGGAGCAAGCCTCATGGTATTATTCTTAAACCAAATAGTACTTTTGTAGGACTTACCCTGTTGCCACTGACTTAAAGGCGCATCAAGCTGAATATGGCCGTTAAAGGGACCAGAAAACTCAAGCCAGTCAAACAAGGAGCCGGTTTCACTCTTTAGTGGACTTTGGCGGATATACAAAGTGGCTGCGTCTATGTTTTTGCTATAAAGATCAGCCTCTAACCATATGTGGGTGTGATCTTGATTTAAATCTGTAAGGCTTGCCTGAAGATTTTTAATCATCAAGGTATTAAGATTCAAATCATCATTTTTTGCACGAATATTTAGTGTATTTTGCTTATAGTCTATTTGTGCCTGAAGTTTAGCAAAACTACCATAGTTTTTACTTGGCCTATAACGAAGATCCTTACCATTTATGCTCAAAACAAGACCTTTGTAAAAATCTGAAAGATTCAAAGGCCCTTTATACTGAGCATTTAATTGCGCCACAGGCCAGGAGACTATAGATTCAGATGCATAGCCCATGGCAGAGTCTTTATTAAAAAAAGGCACAAGCTTTGATACTAGATTTTCTACATGTAAGAGCTGACCTTGAGCCTTAAACACAAGTGTTGGTGCATGAAAAAGATTCGTAATACTAAGATCAAGCGGCATTTTGAAATGGGTTCCTTGCATTTGCAGTGTATCGCCTTGAAGACGCCAACTACCAGAGGACTTAAACGCCTTAAGTGTGCCCTTAAGCGGAATATGCACAGAATCCGCACCATGCGTGCTATCAAAACCATTTTGTATGGATATGCTGGCACTATGATCATCAGCAAGGACCCTTGCATCACAAAGCGATAGGTATTGACCAGTGCCATAAGCATAATCAAGTTTTAATATATCCATAGAAAGGCTTTGTAATAGCATTGGTTTTTGTGCCATAGCCAATGAGAAATTTTGTATATGACCAGAAAGTTTGTCCGTGAGGGCTGCAAGCTTATACTTATGTGTTATGGCCTTTGGAAGATACTTTGTTAAAAACTTAAAATATAAGAGGTCAAAACTGTGTATATCTAAGGTAAGGCGATTATTTTGACTTTTAAGCGCAAACCATTTTGTTGCCTCCAGACCTTCTACTTGGCTATTAATACCAGAGAGATCCCAATTGCCGCCCTCTTTTTGACCAATAATTCTTTGTTGAAGCATTTCATAGTGGCGTTTATGCTGATGAAACGAAAACTCTAGGCCTTGAAGCTGATAATCAAGAGCAATATCTTTTAGCTTATGATTTTGCAAAGAAAGCCTACCGTTAAGCTTAAAACTTTTAAGTCTATTAAGACCATAAGGCTCAAGATAAGAGAGTAAAAACTGATCTTTGAGACCAAGATGTATAACAGGGGTAATCTCTCCTTGCCAACGACCATCACGCTTATAGCTTTTTGCCAAGAGGTTTAAGCTTTGTTTTTTTGATTGGGCATTGTCTAATAAAACCTGTATTTGCCGTGCTTTCTCACCTTGATTAAAATGCACAAGGCCGGTGTATAAAAGATGATGATCAGGAGAAAAAATAGCAATATGATCTATGGTAATATGATCAGCAAAGGAGAGTTTATCCAGTATGACATTTTCCTTAGCAATTGAGGATTTTAGCTTCTGAGCACTAAGATCTTTTGCTGGCAAAAAAAGTGCAAGTTTATTAAGCTCCAATGTCTCAAGCTTAAACCAAGGCATGTGATGGCCTAGATCAATAGGATCTATTTGCGCAAGCATGGTATCACCTTTAACTGTGATATTGTTTTTATCATATTGCCAATTTTTTAAAGTAATACGAAGATGTGCGTCAACAAAAGAAATAGTGGCATTTTCATAGTGTAAACTTGGAGCCATCATTGGCAAAACTTTATTGCCCAAATAATTACTTAGGCTTGGGCTTTTAGAAATTGCAAAAGCACTAAAGAGCAAGAGTGCAAAAAGGATTATGGCATAAGCAAGGGATAAAATAAGAAAACGCACGATTGAGCGAAAAAGGCGTTTTAAAAAATGCTTTTGGCCAGGCATAAGAGCGACACTATTTGATGAACAAATCATCTTATCATAGTTGGCCTTAAAGGTTAACGATTATATTATGTTTTAAAGCAGAACAATATCAAAGGTTTCACGACCATAGTGGACATTAATTTGGCTGCGAATAGGCAGGTTAAGCTTTGCTTCTAATTCTGCTAATCCTTGAGATTCTTCCAGTACATAATCAAGCACTTCCTGATTAGCCACTACCATAAATCCAGCAATATTAGGATACAATTGCACTTGATGCTCAATAGCTCTAAGAATTTCAATTTCTATGGTCATCAGGCTTTTAACCCAGGCACTGCCACCGCACGTGGGGCAAACCTCATGACATTGCTCCAGCAGAGATTCACCATTACGCTTTCTAGAGACCTCTACCAAGCCTAGATCTGAAAAGCCACTGCAGGTGGTTGGTGCTCTATCTTGACTTAAGCCATGTTGAAGTGTTTCAAGCACCCGCGCCTGCTGAGAGGCATCAATCATATCTATAAAGTCTATAACAATAATGCCTCCAATTTGCCTCAGACACAGTTGCTTGGCAATTTCTTGAGCGGCTTCAAGATTAGTGGTAAGTAGACTATCATCAAGTTTTCCTTTGCCAATACAGCTTCCGGTATTCACATCAATACAGCTCATGGCTTCGGTTTGGTCAATGGCAATATAGCCCCCTGATGGCAAACTAACCGTTCTTGAAAAAGCCTCCATAATGGCTTTCTCAATACCATAGCGTTCAAATAATAAGGTAGAAGAGTTGTAAAAGTGAAGCTTCTGTTGCAATTCTGGTGCAAATTGCTCTACAAATGTACTCATATCTTGATAGGTTTCTTGATTATCAACTTGGACTTTGTCTACTTGATCGCTCAACAGGTCACGAATAACTTTGTGAATAAAAGAAACATTCTCATAAATTAACCCCGGTTTCTTTTTTTGAGCCATTTTTTGTTTAACTTGCTCATAAAGTTTTAGTAAGAAGCGAACATCCTGCTCAAATGCTTGCGTTTCTACCCCTTCTGCGACGGTGCGGATAATAAAACCCATCTCATCACTTAGATTCATATCTTTTATGAGCGTTTCTAGACCAGAACTTAGGCGCTCGCGTTCATTTTCATCACTGAGTTTTAAAGAAACCGCAATGCGCTCATACCCTGGCATTAAAACCAAGGAGCGTGATGCTAGAGACAAATGGGCACTTAAGCGCGCACCTTTGTTACGATAGGCATCTTTGATAACTTGCACGCCCAGCACTTGACCTTCGTGCAAGTAATCATACACATTGAGACTAGAGATATGGTCTTCTTCCAAATCAAATGCATCATAAGGTACCACTTCAGATAAATGCAAAAACCCTGCTTTTTCCATGCCAATATCAACAAACGCCGCTTGCATTCCAGGCATAATTCTTAATACTTTGCCTTGATAAATATTGCCAATTAATGAAGGAGATTGATCTCTGGCAATATGCAGCTCCGCCAATGCGCCCTCTTTTACTACTGCCACGCGCTGCTCAAAGGATGAGATGTTCATTAAGATTTCTGTTTGTGCTGCCATTGTTCCTCCCACAAGAATGTTGCAAGGCTTATTCTACTTAATCACGCCCAATTGGGCAAGGTCAGTGCAGCAGGCTTATTGGATTAAAAAGTTTCAGTATCTTTCAAATTATTTGCTTGTCTGTTTTTTAAACTTTTAAAACTACAATCTGGCTTATAGGATGCGTATAAACCGGTCAAAGTAATAAAAAACATCGATGTTGCAAAGTCCATTAATGCAGCATTAAAAGTCATATTAACCATCATTGCAACAAGGCTAATCCAGCCTGTGACAAACCATAAAGGGGGTAATTTTTTAATATATTTCCAAAAATAGTATAAAAATGCTAAAAGCAGCATCAAGCCAACAAGACCATTATTGACTAGAAACAATAGGTATTGATTATGTGGGTTATTAAAAGCAGAGTAATCAAAATTCGGATTCTTGTTTTTTAATTGTGCATAATAAGCCTTGGTCATGAGAGGATAACTACCGCCGCCATTACCAAATAAGAGCGCGACTGGCCCTGACTGTTTGATAATTCCCCATGAGGTAGTATAGAACTTTAAGCGCAGCCCCGCACTGGTTTGATTAGTTTTTCCTTGTGCATATTGTTGTACTGAATTATAGGCAGTATTAACACGGCCTTTAAAGACTGGTGAAAAGTAATAAGCTCCACCAAAAATAATAGCTATTGTTATGCCAACCATGCAAGCTTGACTGATTTTTTTCGACTGCACAAGCAAACACAACAAAATTACAAACTCGGTTACATAGCCAGTACGAGAACTATTTAGAAAAACTTCCGCCCCAAGGGCTAAAATACCCAATACAGTTAGAGCAAGACGCCATTTTTTTTCAGTTGTTTCACTCTGTGCTGCAGCAAGCGTGCTACCTGCAAAAACAATTGCAAATAAGGCAAAAGGTCCGTGGCTTACTGCTGCAGGCCAACTGGCTATACTTAGAAAAGATATAGCACTAGCATTGGGCAAAACAAAGTAATTAAGGTAGATAGCTATAATGTTTAGTAGAATTCCAAAAAGCAATCCTGCAATAACCCAGGCTAATTTTTTGGGTTGGCCATTAATAAAATAAACCATAAACCAAACCATAAACATTTTGTAATATTTAGAAGAAATGGTAAAGGCAGTAGAAAAATTAGCGGGAGTATATAAAATGGTAAAACAGCTCCAGAATAAGATAGCTAAACCAAGAATAACTAGCGGATGCTTTAATAAAGAGAACTTATGTTTCCAGTTAGCACTAAAAAGAAAGCAAATGAAAACTAAAGCCATACTTATAGAGGACAAAGCGGTACCAAGTGTAGCGCATAGTGCTAGTAACACACAGGCATAAAACCCCATCTGCTGAAAAAATAGGCTTATTTTGTTTAAAGGGTGAAGTTTTGTATGCATCATTGTCTCCTGCTCCTAAAGAATTTTTTCCACCGCCATTTAAAACGGACAAACCATAGTGGATATTTATTTCTTTGTATTGAAGATGAAAAAAAACCAGACTGCGTTCCTTGTTGAACAATGCTTGGTTCAAACCATAAAAATTGTATTTCCAATTTGGGGTCCATATAATCACATTGACCGTCTGCTGGCAGGGTGAAACCATGCTCTTGGATAAACGCACAACGAAGTGCTGCTGATGCTCTGGTTAACAAATAAGCATCTGCTGCCCGAGATTTTACATTTGGATAGAGGGTCTGGTCTTTTTTACGTCGTGATAAGGGTGTATATAAATTTTCAGCATTACTATATTGAATAGATACAGTATCTTTATATTGGCTTAACTCGCTTAATGAACGATTAAATTTGGCAACAAAATCTGGCGCTAAAAAAACATCATCCTCTAGAATCAAAGCATATGTTTTATCCGTAGACAAAAAAGATTTCCATGCTAAATAATGTTTGTAGCAACAGGACACTTCCGGACTGGATTCCAAAAATGGTTTTTTGAAAAGTGATTTTAAAACTTTATCTGAGATATCTTCCTGATTGCCATCATAAATCCATTCAAAAGGGATGTTATGCGCAGACATAGTCTTTATAATATGCTCTTTTCGCTTTGCGTATTGTGGCTTATTAACATGCAAAACATAGCAAATGGTATTGCTAGGAAATGTAACTTCGCTCAAATTAAGCTCGTTTAAAATTTTTAGCAATCATACAACATTTTAGCAAGAGAGTAAAAAAGTTATAGTAAAAAAAATTTCATGCTTTAGAACTAGCTTCGATCTTGCCTGGGAGCGAATATGTTGTGGTTGAAATGTGCTAAAGCTTTTTCTTTACAAATAACCTAGCTGATGAAGTTTTTTGCTTAAGCACGGTCAGTGCAGCAGGAGTGTAAGAAAAAAATGCTTGTAAAATATATCCACAGTGGTATGATCATTCAAGCGCCGATTTGAGCAACAGCTTGCGGGCGCTATATAAATGCGGCTAAAGCGGGTGCATACACCATCATGTTCTATTGATGGTTTTTTTGTGCCAAAGGTTGATGCTGCATTTTGAATAAACAATATGGAGCACATCATGATAGCATTAGACAATATCGATAAAACCTACTACCACGGCACATCTAGCAAAAGGTTCTTAAAGTCCATTAATCTGAAAATTAAACCAGGGGAAATATTTGGAATTATTGGACCATCTGGAGCAGGAAAAAGCACTCTGCTGCGTTTGATTAATCGCTTAGAACAAGAAAGTAGTGGCTCAATTACCGTTGATGGCCAAAAACTTGCTACTTTAAACCCGCACGATCTGGCAAAGTTACGCACCAAGATTGGAATGATCTTTCAACATTTTAATCTTTTAGAATCTAAAACAGTTCAAGAGAATGTTGCGCTTGCTCTAAGGATTGCTAAAACGCCCTCTTCAAAGATTGCGCCCAAAGTGCAATCGCTATTGAAAATGGTAGCCTTATGGCATAAAAGAGCAGACTATCCTCATAGTTTAAGTGGCGGGCAACAGCAAAGAGTAGCCATTGCTCGCGCCTTAGCAACGGATCCTAAAATACTTTTATGTGATGAGGCCACCTCAGCACTGGACCCACAAACCAGCGAGAGTATTTTAGCCTTGCTTAAAAAAATTCAGCAAGAACTAGGTTTAACGATTGTCCTTATTAGCCACCAAATGCAAGTGATTAAATCTATTTGTGACAGAGTTGGTGTTATTGAAGAAGGCCAACTGCTAGAAGTTGCGCCCATTTTGGATCTTATCACCGCCCCTAAATCAAGTGCTGCTAAGGCACTAAGTGCTGCTACGATGCATATTAACAGGCTTCCTCATGATGCTTTGAAACCTAAAAATAGTTCCATTTCAAGCACTTATATTCGCTGTGTTTTTCAGGGTGATGCAGTTAATGAGCCTATCTTATCACGGGTGTGTGATCGTCATAAGGTGCGATTTAATATCTTAGAAGCCCATATTGAAACCATTGCGCAAACCACTCTTGGTGTGAGCATATGCCAGCTTATTGGTCATGATCAACAAATAAAGGACACCATTAGTAATTTAAAAAAAAACTTAAGCGCTATCGAGGTACTTGATTATGTCTAATTCTATACTACAGCCCCTTATCCAAGCAAGCTTACAAACCCTATATATCGTCTTTTCATCAAGCATTATAGCCCTTAGTTTTGGCTTATTCTTGGGCATTATTCTTTTTGCAAGTTGGCATCGTATGCTGGTGCCGAATAAATCCTTTCATAGTATGTTATCAAGCGTGGTTAATATCAGCCGCTCTATCCCCTATATTATTCTTATGATTGCGCTTATTCCTTTTACACGCTGGCTTATTGGCACCTCAATTGGTATTAATGCAGCCATTGTACCATTAGCCCTTGCAGGAATACCCTTTTATGCCAAAATAGTACAAAATGCTTTGGGTAAAGTTCATACAGGGGTAATAGAAGCTGCAGTTTCTATGGGTGCAAGCAAAATTCAAATTATATTTCATGTCCTTCTACCTGAAAGTAAAGCCCTATTAATTCAAGGTGCCACGCTTACTATTATTACTATTGTTGGCTATAGCGCGATGGCTGGTGCTGTTGGTGGCGGTGGATTAGGCGATTTAGCAATGCGCTTTGGCTACTGGAGATTTGAGCCAAGCATCATGCTTTGGACTATTTTGATTCTTGTCGTTCTGGTACAAGCTATACAACTGTTAGGAGATACGCTTGCAAAAGAAAAACCAAACTTAAGGCTCAAGCTAAGCATTTTGTTTGCAATACTCTTTTGTTTGGGCTTTATTTTCTGGCCCCACTCTCAAACCTCGAGCAATATTCTTAAAGTGGGTATTATCCAAGGACCACAGAGCAAGGTAATGAAAGTTGCAGAAAAGCTTGCGCAATCGCGCTATCACCTTCATATTCAAACTATTGCTTTTGAAGATTATGTGCTACCAAACACTGCGCTTGAAAATGGCGATATCGATGTTAATATGTTTCAACATAAGCCATTTTTACAAGCACAAATCAAGAAGCGCGGCTATGATTTGGTGCCCATTGCCAGAACTTTCGTGTTTCCTATGGGTTTGTATTCGAAAAAAATTAAGCATATAGAGCAACTAGCAGATCATGCCATCGTATCGATACCCAATGATCCAAGTAATGAAGGAAGAGCCTTAATGCTTCTTGAAAAGGCGCATTTAATTAAGCTCAAAAAAGGTACTGGCATACTTGGTACGCTCTCTGATATCATCGCAAACCCAAAAGACCTGCAGTTTAAATTACTCAGCGCACCAGAAGTAGCGCATGCATTAGAGGATGTGGATCTGGGTGCTATTAATAACGACTACCTCGCCCTAGCACACCTAAAAGCTAATGATGCCCTACTTCAAGAAGATGGTTCGGTACCATATGCCAATATTATTGTTGCACGAAGAAAAAATGCTCAAGACCCAAGACTTAAGACCTTTATAAAAATTATGCATTCTCGTGAGGTAGTGGCCGAGGTACATAAAATTTACCCTCATGGAGGGGCTATTGCTGCTTGGGGTCAGTAGAGAAAATGCTATGATTTGATGGCCAATAATACAAGTCCCATAAAACCCTTACAAGGCTTTGTGGGACGCTTCTATTTCACATCTCTCATAAGTTTATTTAGATCATGTCCTAAGCGTGCCCATAAAGGCAGTAATTAGGACATGAATTTATAGTATGTTTTACTTAAGCAGTACCCAAATTTCAGTAAGAAGCTCTGTTTCTGCAACTTCATAATCAAAATTTTGATAGGAGAAGTTACATATAGAGAGGGAAATGCTGCTTTTGAAAGTTAAGTCAACTCTCAAACAAAGAGGTCAGTTGAAAAGGTTGACAGATATTTCCAAAGCCAGGATAATTAATTTTGCGGATACAACAGACAGGATAGAGCTTACTGGGCCGACAGAAAAAATCTTTGCATTTATCAAGTCACTGGAAAAAATTAAAATCATTGAACAAGTAAGATCGTGCGCCTTAGGTATAAGTAGAGGTGCAGAATCACTTGAAATTAAAAAATAGGAGAACACTATGAAGGTTTATTACGATAAAGATGCAGATCTAAATGTAATCAAGAATCTTAAGATTTCAATAATAGGTTTTGGCTCACAAGGTCGAGCTCATGCCATGAACTTAAATGACTCTGGTGCAAACGTTACAATTGGGTTGAGAGATGGATCTATCAGTGCATCAAAAGCAAGAGACGCTGGTCTAAGCGTAAAGAGCATTGAGGATGCAACTTCAGATGCAGATGTGGTTATGATACTTGTCCCTGATGAATATCAAGCAGATTTATACAAAAAGAGTATTAAGCCCAACCTAAAGCCATCTGCAGCAGTAGCTTTTGCCCATGGTTTTAATATTCATTATAAACAAATTGTTCCAGCTGAACCTCATGATGTATTTATGGTTGCACCTAAGAGCCCCGGACACTTAGTAAGATCAACTTTTGTTAATGGCAAAGGCGTCCCTACTTTAATAGCTATACACAATAACACATCGGGTAAGGCAAAGGATATTGCTTTATCATATGCTTCCGCAATTGGCGGAGGAAGAGCTGGAATCATTGAGACAAACTTCAAAGAAGAGACAGAGACAGACTTATTTGGCGAACAAGCTGTTTTATGTGGTGGTGTAACAGCTCTTATTCTTGCGGGTTTTGAAACACTGGTGGATGCTGGTTATGCTCCTGAGATGGCATACTTTGAGTGCCTAAATGAGCTAAAACTAATTGTTGATTTGATGTACGAAGGAGGTATGACAGATATGAGATATTCTATATCCAATACTGCAGAATACGGTGATCTAACAAAAGGTCCTTTTTTAATTGATGATCATGTAAAAGCTAAAATGAAATTAGTATTAGCTGATATTCAAAATGGGAAGTTTGCAAATGATTTTGTCTCTGAAATTAAATCTGGTTCACCTGAATTTAATAGATTAAGAAAAGAAGGATCTGAGCATTTAATAGAAAGCACTGGAAAAAAACTTCGAAGCATGATGTCATGGATGGATAAAGAAAAATTAGTAGCCAACAAGTAATTGAGTAAAAAAAAATAATAAAGTTTCTGCAGTGTATCTCCTTCCCAATTTAGTGACATTAGGAACTATGTTTTGCGATTCTTATTCAATCGTAAGTGCAATAGATCCTCTGTATATCCTATTCTTAAAGATATGGCTAGTTTTAGGCTTCTATTTAACAAAGCGCAAATGCGCAATAGCAGATGGCGGAGAGAGGGGGATTCGAACCCCCGATACGGCAAAACCGTATACACGCTTTCCAGGCGTGCTCCTTCAGCCACTCGGACACCTCTCCTTCATAAAGTTTTCATAAGAAAATTACTTTATCGGCGCTAAGATACCTAATATTGTTGCTCATTGCAAGAAAATTGCTACAATAAGGGACCATTTTTGGTGTCTATACACAATAAGCTATATTAGGAATGCCCCATGAGCAAAAAACTTGAGCCCAAAACCCTCGCCCGCACCGCGCAATTAGCCCATATTGCCCTGGATGATAAAGAAGAACAATCCTACCTTAGCGATATGGATAAAATGCTCGCACTGTTTGATGAGCTTAAAAACCTTAATACAGAGCATACCAAGCCTATGTATAATCCTTATGACCAAAGCCAAACCCTTGCTCCTGACACCATCCAAGAACCCCATACGCCACAAGCACGTGATGAAAATATGGCCAATGCGCCTGTACAAGAAGAGCATTTTTTCCTCGTTCCGCGCGTCATTAAAGAAAATCAATAAGGTTAGAATATGTCACAAGAAAATAGCCTCTACCACATTGCACAAGATCTTCAAAATAAAAAACGCTCAAGCGTAGAAGTAACCACACACTACCTTAAGCGCATGCAAAAGCATAATGCCAGCATTAATGCCTATATTCATATTGATGAAGAAGCAGCCCTTGAAGCTGCAAAAAAAGCCGATCAAATCATTGCCCGCGGACAAAGTCATCCACTGTGTGGCGTACCGATTGCTCAAAAAGATATTTTCTGTACCAAACACATCCCAACCACCTGTGGCTCAAAAATGCTTGCAGACTTTAAACCACCCTACAATGCCACCGTCATAGAAAAATGCCAACAAGCCAATATGGTCATGCTTGGCAAAACCAATATGGATGAATTTGCAATGGGCTCTTCTAATGAGACGAGTTATTTTGGCAGTGTAAAAAACCCTTATGCCTTAGATTATATTCCCGGTGGATCCTCAGGAGGATCCGCTGCTGCCGTTGCGGCACAAATGGCGCCCATAGCAACTGGAACCGATACAGGCGGCTCGATACGCCAACCTTGTGCCCACACCAATTTAACCGGAATAAAACCCAGTTATGGCCGTATTTCGCGTTATGGCATGATTGCCTTTGCCTCCAGCTTAGATCAAGCCGGGGTTATGGGACAAAATGCTCAAGATTGTGCCATGTTGCTTGATACTTTAACTGGTCATGACCCCAAAGACTCCACCTCCCTCCCCAAAGCTGCAACTACTACCCAAGCGCATCTTGAGGATTCGATAAAAGATCTTTGTATTGGTGTGCCCTATGATTTAATCGATCAGTGTAAGAGTCCTGAAATACAAAAACGTGCTGAAGAAACCATTGCGCAATTTAAAAAACTTGGTGCCACAATCAAGCCCATTGATTTAGCAGCGAATCACTACGCCCTGCCGGCTTATTATATTATTGCTTCCTCTGAATGCTCTGCTAATTTATCGCGCTATGATGGAATACGTTTTGGTCATCGCAGCAGCCAGCAAGAAAACCTTGAAATGCTCATTAGCCATTCACGGTCTGAAGGCTTTGGTGAAGAAGTAAAACGCCGTATATTAATGGGAACCTTTGCCCTTTCCTCGGGTTATTTTGATGCCTATTACCTTAAGGCGCAAAAAGTGCGCAGACTCATTGCCCAATCCTATAACCAAGCTTTCGGTGCAGTAGATCTTATTTTTTGCCCAACCACTCCAACGCCTGCTTTTAAGCTTGGTGAAAAATGCGATGATCCCATTAGTATGTATCTTTCAGACATCTATACGCTTGGAGTTAATTTAGCTGGACTCCCGGCCATGAGCTTTCCAGTAGCGCCAATTGGCCCCCTTCCGGTGGGTATGCAGTTAATCGGCCCGCATTTTTCAGAAGCACGACTGCTCAATGCAGTGCATCAATTTCAACAAGCCCACAATTACCATCTTTTTCAGGCACCACTTGAGGATAAGGCATCATGAACAGCGTATTTGAAACCGTCATTGGCATAGAAGTACATGCCCAACTTTGGACCAAAAGCAAACTTTTTTCTCGCTCTAGCACTGCTTATGGCCAAGAACAAAACCTACAAGCCTCGGTTATTGACCTTGGCATGCCCGGCGTGCTTCCGGTGCTTAATGAAAAAGCGGTGCATCAAGCCATTATATTTGGTCTTGCAGTAGAGGCGAACATTAATCAATACAATGTTTTTGATCGTAAAAACTATTTTTATCCTGATCTTCCTAAGGGTTATCAAATTTCGCAATTGCATCACCCGATTATTGAAGGCGGTCATATTGATATTATTACAGATGGCCAAGAAAAAACCATTGCCTTAACCCGCGCCCATCTTGAAGAAGATGCGGGCAAGTTGATCCACGATCGTTTTGCAGGTTTTAGTGCTATTGATTTAAACCGCGCTGGTACCCCACTTCTTGAAATTGTCTCTGAGCCTGAAATTTCCAGTGCAGATGAGGCGGTAGCGTATTTGAAAAAACTCCATCACTTAATGCGCTTTTTAGGTATTTGCGATGGGAATATGCAAGAAGGTTCTTTTCGTGCTGATATTAACCTCTCAGTAAGAGAAAAAGGCAGCACCACCCTTGGCACCCGCACCGAGCTTAAAAATCTCAATTCCTTTCGTTTTATCCATCAAGCCATAGAATATGAAACACAGCGGCAAATAGAGCTGATTGAAAATGGTGAAAAAGTGGTACAGCAAACCAGATTATTTGACCCTAATCTAGGGCAAACCTATCTGATGCGCTCTAAAGAAAATGCTGATGATTATCGTTATTTTCCAGATCCTGACCTTTTGCCGGTAGAAATTTCTGATCAATTAATTAAGGATCTTAAATCTACTATGCGTCCGCATCCACAGGCGCTTAAGCAGCAACTTGCAGATGCGTATGGACTTGGCGCTGATTTTATTAAGATGCTCACTGAGCATTACCATGGGTATGCGTTTTTTGCCAAATGTACAGATATAAACCAAGAAGCCACATTGAATGCTAATTGGATTTGTAATCATTTACAAAATTTACTCCAAGATGCTCAAATCTCATGGTCTTGCCTTGAACTAAAAGCTGAAGATTTTGCTTCTTTAATGGTGATGCTAAAAAAACAAAGCATTTCGGTTAAAAACGCCAAGGAAGTCTTAGCGATTATGCTTGAAACAGGCCAAGATCCCAAAGCTATTATTGCCGAAAAAGGCTTAGAACAAATGGATGACAGCCAAGAGCTAGAGCGCATTATTGAGAAAATTATCACAGACCACCCTGAGCAAGTTTCTGAATATAAATCAGGAAAAACCAAGCTTAAAAGCTTTTTTATTGGTCAAATTATGCGTCAAACCAAGGGTAAGGCTGCACCAGATCAAGTACAAAAAATGTTAAGTAAGTGGCTCTAAGTCTACAAAGGCCTTCCTATTTCTGGTTCTTCATGCTACCATGGCGTCCTAATATATTTTAAGGATAAACCATGCCTCATAGTATGACTGCTTTCACCCAGTTTCATAGCCCTTGTGATTTTGGAACCATCATCTGGGACATTCAAAGTGTTAATCATCGCCATTTAGATATCCACTGCCACTTGCCACAAGACTGTATGCATTTAGAAGGTCCCTTACACAACCTCACTTCCAAGCATATTTCCAGAGGCAAGCTTCATGCTAAGTTACATATTCGCTTTAATGATCAAGCCAAACAGCAGGAGCTCAATAAGCCTTTGATCAAACAATTACTAGATTTTGAACAAAGCCTGGCGCAAGACTATTTGGTAAGTAAAAGTTTAGATAGCAACCATTTACTGCAATATCCTGGGGTTATCATCCATAATGACAGCAAGCAAAAATCGCTGGATAAAGTATTACTAAAAAGTTTTGAAGAAGCGCTTGATCAGCTCAATAAAATGCGCATAAAAGAAGGCACCCAGCTGAGAAAATGTCTAACCCGTCATATTCAGCATATACTTAAACTCAATAAAGAAGCCAAAAAACAAATGCCGGTACTGCTTAAAAAGCAGCAACAGCATTTAGAACATCAAGTGCGCCACCTGTGTGCTCACGTCGACCCACAGCGCCTGCATCAAGAGCTGGTTCATCTAGCTCAAAAAAGCGACATAGAAGAAGAGTTAGACCGTATTCATTCTCATGCTTTGCAAGTAGAGGAAATACTCCGTGAAGACCCCCTTATTATGGGCCGCAAATTAGACTTTTTAGCCCAAGAGCTTAATCGTGAAGCCAATACGATTGGATCTAAAGCCATCGCCAATAGCATTAGCCATATCAGCATTGAACTTAAAGTCAGCATCGAGCAACTGCGTGAACAGGTGCAGAATATTCAGTAAGGGCGCTTATCGATCATTAGAACTCTGACCAGCATCTGATTTTCCTCTGTTATTCACCTTGGATATTCTGGCCATTACCGCTTCTTTAAATTTCCTTTTGGCTGTACCTGCCATCCTGAATGGCGTAGCCAACCTATTGCTCATCTGGGCCGCTGCCGCCCTCAGTCTTGGCAATCTTCTCTTCTTCTGAACTTGATCACTAGGTTCAGAACCCTCTTGTCGATCGGCTTCAGCCGAGGAGCCTACATCGGCTTCTTTTGAAGCTTGTTCTGCATCTTTTTTTACTTCTTCTTCTTCTGCTGCTTTGGCTTTTAGCATTCCTTCTATTATTGCTATGGCCGCTTCTTGTTGCGCCTTAAGCTGAAGCTCTTTTTTAACAGCCATATCTCCTTGTTCCTCCATTATGGGGGTTTTTTCTCTACCTTTATCATCACCAGTATCATGGACATTACTTCTATCCTGCAAAGCTTCTTCTTGTAATAGCAATGTTCTTACCCTCTCTTGATCCAGCACTGCTAACTGCTCACTTCCTTCAACCTTAGTATCCACATGTTCTTTAAATTCACTCCAGTCTTTATCGGTGATTCCCTTTAAGTTAGCCGTCTTTTTGTGTTTTTTTTCTATAATAGCCGCTAAAAGATCTTTATTTTTTGTTTCTATCACCATTTGAAGTAAACTCTTTTCCCCCGCAATCGACACGCAAGGATTAATATCGTTACTATACTGCAGCAACACTTTAACCACTTCCTGATATTTCTTATCACCGCTGTTAAGATATCGCCAATAAGCCTTACCCAAATATGAAAGCTTTTTATCTTCTGCAGCTTTATTTATATCTACACTTTTATTCTTTGCTAACTCTTGTACTAACGCACTATTTCCATTTTCAATTGCCCAATCGAGTACGAACGAAGCATCCTTAACGCTTCCCTGCGAATCATGTGAAGTCTTTCCATCATCACCCGGCTTATTTAACATTTTTTTCAATATATCTCGCTTCCATCCAACTAACCGATTCGGATTCAATAGTTCAGTTCTAAATGCACCCATGTCTTCTCTCCACAATGCCTCATCTAACATAAGTTTAGCTACACCAGGTCTTTCTCTATGTATCCCGGAATAGAAACTCTCGACCATAACCTCTTCGTGCGGCGTCTTCTTTGCCTCAGTACCCTGATACAATCTCTCCCCGACTATACTATCCGCACCAAAGATACTCATACCCTCTTCCTGCTCTTTCTTAAACTTTTTTAATTCACTATCGCTAAGTTCTGTTCCAGCCAACATTTCCACACTCTGTTTATATAAGAGATCATCTTCACCTGTTAGCCACTTGGTCAATGTAGCTCCCGAAACTTTGCCCTGTAATTTCTTAATTGTTTCCTCCATCAAAATTTCTCTTTTACTCTTTTTCCTCGAACCTCTCTTGCCGCTATTTAACCCTTCTTCGACTTTCACCTCCTGTTGCTTGACATCCAATACTAACTTCATAGCAAGCTCAACATCCTTATCCTGCAAGCTCGTCACATTCACATTTCCCAATTTCTCCAAAAACCAGGGACACTTTTTAAGCTTACCAAGGACCTTTTTATCTAGTTTAAGCAACCAGCTATAAGACAAGGCACAATTAGGATCACTCCGAACGCTACACGCCATGTCCCACATAATGCCCTCTCTCGGTGAACTATCTATAGTCATTTTATTAAGCGCCCCTACCACAGCAGGCCCGTTCTCCCGTGCCTCCTTAAGCAGTTGCTCATATGTCTTTCCCCTTCGCATGATACGATCTACAAGCCCTTGCTTTTTGCTTATTTTGTAAAGAATAGCTCTTAACTTTTTAACGCGCCTTTTACGTTCCTTCTTCCATTCATTCAAACCCAAAGTATCTTTGGTTTTCCCATTAAGACCCTTTTTCTTATATGCAGCTTCTAACTTAACCGGATTGCCATAGTCTACATAGTGAAATAGGCCATCGTATAGCGCCTCTTTTTTAGCGTTTTGTCTCATAAACCGTTTGTTATGATGTTTATATTTTTTGCTAGTAGTATCACCATATGGTAAAGCATAATACATATTTCTCAATATTTCATCGTCCCGATACAGTTCAGTTATTTTATAAAGCGTCTCTTGAACAAGACCAGCATCTAGTTCTGGCACCTTTTTAGCATCCTCGACCCAATTACTAATCTTAAATAGTTTATCCTCAAGAGATAGAGCATCCAAGCTTGTAAGGTCCAATAGATGACTTCTAACACCACAGTCATCATACCATTCCAAATCCAAGGTCTTTTTTACCCAACTCCAACCTTTTGCACCACCCCAGAGCTCCTCCCCGCCTTCATCATCTATCCTGAGACAGGACGCAATTTTCTCTTTTTTCTGATCTTGATCCTGGCTAGAGCTTGGATCTAGCTTTGTTCCAAGTTCTAAATACCCAGCAGCCCTTGCATAATCCGCAGGAGTTTTTTCAAGGTCAAAGGTTTGTCCAACAACGCCCCTAAAGCCTTTTTTTTGCAATTGATAGTTACTCTTGACATTAACAAGCTTTTTATCTTTATCTTTTTCCATTAAATACTGACAAATATCCTCACATCCATTTTCTGCAGCATAATGGAGAATGGTTTTACCCTTCTCATCTAATACTTTTATGTCCTTCAATTGATCAACAAGTGCTGTTACAACTTTGATGTCCTTAGTCTCAACTGCACACTCAAATGCACTCTTTTCTCTTTCATATTTACGCGGATATAACTTAGTCACATCAACCATCTTAGTAAGCTCTTTTATCATCTCGTAATTTTTCTTCTGAATTGCATGAAAGTGCGCATCAGCAAGGATCTTATCTTTATCTTTAAATGATTGGTCCTCATTTATGGCAGTGATAATGGCACCCAATGCATTTCCTAAGTTTTCCTCCTCCACCACCTTCTCTAATAAATCTTTGCTCTTATCCTTCAATTGCTCTTGAGCCTTGTGACAACCTTTTAAGAGAGCGCGGATCTCGTCACCGTTATCATGCTCGATGGCCAGATCTAGCGGCGTCTTACCATCGCTATCTATTACCCATTTCGCACCGGCTTCTTGCAACTTCTCGATTCGCTTCGTATTGCCAAGTTTTGCCGCATGATGTAAAGCCCTCGAATGACCAGGGCCCTCTAAGTTCACTAGTTCCTTTTTTAATAACTTCTTACCATCTTCTAATTTTGATAAACCTTTATCTTTATCTATGAAATCTAATAACATGTCGCGCACTTTTTCAACTCTATCTTCAGATGGATCATTACCGCATTCATCATTAAAAATTGCACCTAATTCGAACGTTTTCAAAGTGCCATTTTGATTAATTAAAGCAGCTAATGCCTTACGCCGTATCCCGTCAAACCAGACCGTGCCTTCACTAGTGGGGTTATATAACCTGCCAAACATACTATCTTCTACCTGCAATTCTTTCATGACATCCAACTTCCTAGCAAGTTTTAGTGCCTTAGCATACTTGCTTGATACTAATGGACCTTTACTCTCTAGATCCTTAATACTCTTTAGTAGATCATCGTATTTTTCAAATTTAGTAATCTGCAACGAGACTTCTTGATCTGACTTACCTTTCGCTTGTTGTACCTTTTCCAATAACATACGTTTTGCTTCTGCTACCTTTTCCTTCCCCTTATCAGTCAGGTATAACTCTTTGCCTGTTTGAGCTTCTTCTTCATTAGATTTAGCTTTATCTCCTTTAGTACTTTTAGACGGAAAGGGATTAGGAACGTCGCTCTGCGTGAGAAAAGTTAAAATAACCATCCCAATAACCACAGCCACACCACCTACGACTTTCGCCGTAAAACCTACTTCTTTCGCCGTCGTCCTAAAAGCCCAGGCAACATCACTACGGACCTGTTCTTGCCCACGTTTACCGCAAGCCATACCTGAGCGAATTTTCGACACAAGCTCTCTATCTAATAAGGAACCGAGCTTTCTTCCATGAGGGTCTACCACCTTAGCGTCTGTGGCTTTAATTTGCCCCTTGAGAACCATCAGGTACAGAAACTGAGTATCATAGGTCTCAAAAAGATTTGCATTCCCAACCATTGCACCAATTTCAGACCATTGGACATGATTACAATCAAGATCGGCCAAGGCATCCCTTTTTCGGATTTTATCCCCTATGAGCCAACGTTTTGACAACTCAAGGAACCGCTTCTCCTCTTTCGCCGTTATCCTTTGTCCATTAGCCATACCGATCTCCTTCACAACCTACTGATTTTCATTGTTTTACTCTATATAGCTCCCAGCGCATCGTTCACCGCATGCATATCATAACTACCGCTATAAACATAAAGTTTTTCCAATATTTAATTATTAAGCACAGTTAGTGTAGATCACGTTCTTTTATATTTCAAAAAAAATATTTTTTTAATAGTAAATATTTATTTTTTAACTGATAAAGCTTGATGAAATACCATAAAATATAGATTTTAAATATCGGAAACATTCGTAAAGATCGTAAAGCTATACATTACCCCCATCCACGCTTGATGCATCAATAATATATAAGGTAACAGAAATAAGTATTGGCCTTATTTTTTTTGGCAAATACATCAATCCACATAGCCTACATCAAGAGCTGGTTCTAGCTCAAAAAAGCGACATAGAAGAAGCCTTAGACCGTATTCATTCTCATGCTTTGCTAGTTGTGGAAATACTCCGTGAAGACCCCCTTATTATGGGCCGCAAATTAGACTTTTTAGCCCAAGAGCTTAATCGTGAAGCCAATACTATTGGAGCTAAAGCCATCGCCAATAGCATCAGCCATATCAGCATTGAACTTAAAGTAAGCATCGAGCAACTGCGTGAACAGGTGCAGAATATTCAGTAGGGCACTTGGTACCCAAAAATAGGCCTCACTACGATCACCCCGTTAAAATCGCCCCAATTGTATTCACCATGACCAAACACACCCTGGGCATCTCCCGACTCATCGTCTCCACTTACTAACAGAGAGAATAGATACACACTACGATCGTGCATTATCGGCATCATTCCTTGCATAACCACCTGAACGCTCTCGAAGCTGACACTGTCAGCACTCTAATTTCCGTGTGAAGTTCATCTCCGACCCATCTTATGTCACGCCCATTTCCCCCTCAGCGAACTAACAATATCCCTACACACTATCGCTCATCCCGTATCATTTTCCATTCCTTTGAGCACTTGTTCCATACGCATTATGCCCGAACCGCCTGGACCATACGATAGCTCCTAGGTCACATATAAGTTCCTTAACACTAACATAAGAAACATCTCCTATTAAAGCACTTACCCTACCTCTCGGAGATGCTTGCAACTAATGAATATCAAATCAAGGCATAGGTGACCTCCATCTCATGAGATTGCCATGAGCACAGTGTACAGATTTAGACACAACCACCACGGCACCTCACAACACTCCATCACTCACCCCTATGATCCTGCCCTACTACCCCGATCTCACGTCGCCAGCCGATTCCCTCTCAGCGATCACCTCCGGGACCCTTCGGGCCACCTTCTTCCTTTACCATCTGTCTAATCGTATTCCACAGACCATAAAACGCTGAGACCACTCTTTCCGGTCCTCTTGCACCTTTATCCGCACTCGCAGCTTTCTTCTCTAACCTACGCCGTACCCGTCGCAACACCTGCATATTATCGGTTTCATATTGCCTGGTGCCCAAATATTTACATGTAACAAGCGCCTTACGCACTTTATCTATAGCTGATCGTTCCGTGACACGTATTTGACACAATGTCTTGTGCAATGCATCAAAATGTCCATTAAACTCAGGGTTAGACCCTCCCTCATAGTAATCCTTTACCTTAACCCCAAATACCATACTTTTTGCTGTTTCAGCAAGATACGGCCAATAAGATTCCTGCACCCCACATTTCTCCAGTACTCTTTCACCGTTAAAAAGGTACCGTGCGTAACACACATCACGCATAACGGCAACTACTGAAAATAATTCTTCTACTGTTAATTCTCTAAGCATTGCATCCACCTTATATCTCATTGTTCTTCCAGTTCCCATTGCGGTTCGTGCATAACGTTTTTCCAACGGCTTTAATGTCTGCCGATTCTGCGGTTCCACATGACCGTAAATCTCTCTATTGTTTTTAATTAGGCTCATAAGATCTTTGTCCTGTTCGCATCCCTCAAGTTTCTCCCGGAATTGTTCACTCTCTTGTCCATCGCCATCTCTTTTCAGATTCCTATTCTTCATCTCCTCCCAGTCTGCTCCACTATCAACAAGGACTTCAACTATATCCTTTTCACCTCCTTCGACCGCGAACTCTAGCGCAGTCTTCCCATCTGCCATCAACGCATTCACGTTCCCCGTAGCCTTCATATACTTTTCCAGTAATCCTTTATCTTTAGCTCCCACAGCCTCAGCAACCATTTCTCCCCATATCTCGTTCCCTACGACATCGACAATTCCCTTTAACTCATCAGCCCAAAACTCATCTTGCAAACTCTGAATATTCATTTTCACCAACGTTTTTATAGCTCCTCTATCAGCCTTAGGATCCAAGCACTTCTCCCCGAGTAGTCCACGCATCTCGTATGTTCGAAGGAACTGATACCGTTCAGGCGCAAGTCTAATCACATCGGCCAGTATTTCAAACGCGCTCTTCCTGCAAGTTTCAGTCACTTTGTATGGGATTGACATTATCTGCAATACCCCCACAACACTAAATGTACTCCACCCTGGGACCGTACGGCTCTCATACAGGTCTGTACCTAAGCTTAGATGTAACCTCAGCACTGCCTTGTCCACGTGCCAATTCTCTTTATCATCCTTATATATCCTGTCGATCATCCGATCAGCATTCCCCTTATATATCCCGTCGATCAGAAGAGGCGGGATTCTCAGATCAGCATTCCCCTTAATACTCTCAAAACGGTCCGAATCCACTATACTTCTAACAACCTCCCATTTTTTCTCCTTCATTGCATAATTATAAATCTCCAATAACACCGTCCCCTCGCCATCACACTCTGGCGGATAATCTTTCTCAAGTAGTTTAAGTAAACGTCCTCCCTCCCCCGCATCTACCGCAAAGTGGAGTGGGGTACGTACACTCTTGCCTACCCACGCTAATCCACCTTCCCTGTATGCATCATCTTTCCCTGACTCTTTACTCGGCTCACCAACTCCGTATTCTGGATCACTAATTTCTATGAAATCCTCTATTATTGTACTATCTTCATCACCCTTAACAAGTTCCCTCATCTTATCTATCATCTCATCGCTAAGCCTCGTCGGGACCATGCGGCTATCCCTCCTCGCTGCATTTATAACCGTCTTAGCCAGAAGGACCATTATATCCTTTTTCCCTATCTGCGCGGCATAATATACAATCGGGGCTATCTTGTCATAGTGCTTGTTTGGAGAGTATGGATACTCCATTTTAAGCAGCTTATTCACACCATCCATCTTACCCTTATCTACCGCGAGATGAAGCGCTGTATAATCGTGCTGCTCCATCTCATTTCGGTAACCCCAGCACGTACCGGCCCAACCAAGATTACTCTCACGCCTCATACCCCAAATCAAATATTGGAAATCGTCGAGGTCCATTTCCTGCTCTATCGCATTTTCGATTAGTGCGCGCTGACATAATGGATGTTCCGACATGATCATCATATAATCTTTATCACCCCTTTCAATGATTTTGTCGACTAATGCTTCGACCTTCTTCGTCCCTTCTGTTCCCGAATTTCCTATATGCAACATGTTTGTCACTTTTAGAAATATTTTCATTATCATCCTCGACACATCTTTTTCTCGATTATCATCCATATAAGCGTCATATAGCGGTTTCATCCAGTCTTGCTCCCAATCTCCCATTTGCTCTATAATCGCTATGTTCTTCCATTTTTCCACAACCTTCTCATCAAAATTCCTCACTGCACCTCTAAATGCACTTTGTAGCAATTCCACCCCCCCAGGGACCGGATTCCT
This sequence comes from uncultured Gammaproteobacteria bacterium, assembly GCA_902563055.1. Lineage (GTDB taxonomy): Bacteria > Pseudomonadota > Gammaproteobacteria > Francisellales > CACEW01 > CACEW01. Next base: position 27,988 of record CACEWE010000006.1, read on the forward strand.
AGGGTTACGATCGTCACTTCCCTCCAGAATGATATCTCCATATTTGTCTCTTCCCAAATTATCCAATAGCTTCTCATTGTTGCGGTATAATTCATACATTTCCTGGTCTGTATCTTTGTTCCACTCTACATGAGCCTTAGCTAGAATCTCCTGCAACTCTCTAGAACCCTTAAAATTTTCACCCATATTTGTTACAGCACTACATATTGCAGCCTTGATTTCTTCATCCATCTTATATTCTCCTTTTTTATTAATTGAAGTATTAAACACAGTAATTTTAGATGACTCTCCTTTATATTTCAAAAAAAATATTTTTTAAAACTAAATGATCATTGCTTAAATCATAAATTCCGATGAATTTACATGAAATATATATTTTAAATATCGGAAACATTCGTCAATATCTTAAAGGAATACATTACACCCATCTACTCTCGATGCATCAATAATAAATAAGGTAACAGAAACAAATTTGGCTTTATATTTTTTTGTAAATACATTTAGCCACAGAGCTTACACCAAGAGCTGGTTCATCTGGCTCAAAAAAGCGATATAGAAGAAGCCTTAATAAGGGAGTTTAGTACCAAACCTCAGACTAAGGCAATGTTAAATAATCAAGCACTACACGGTTATGCCCTCGAAGAACTGGCAAATACCGCTTAATTGCTTCAGCTTAAGTAATGCAAAAGAAACTGCCAGATGGTTTTAGGTATGACCTGTAAGCAGCTCTATATACTCCCCTATCATTTAAGGAAAATATATTAAGCCACAGGCTTTTGATAGGATAAAATAAGCTTTAATGAACCTTTTGGGGCTAGCGCTTCTAAGCTTATTTTAAAACCATACTTATCACAAATAGTTTTAACAATCGCAAGACCCAAACCGCTGCCATGAACTTTGTGACCCAAGGGCCGATAAAAGCGCTCAAATACTTTTTTATGATCACTTGGTTTAATTCCAGGACCCTCATCTGCAATAGAGAATAGAATGTGTTTATCATCTTCCTCTATCGCAATGGTAATTTTCTGCCCCCTAGGTCCATATTTAATCGCATTAGATACAAGATTATAATAAAGAATATACACTTGCTCTTGATCTGCAATCACTTCACAAGACTCTAGTGCACTTTGATAATCAATATGCATATTTTGTTTATGTGCAAGAGGTAAAAGATCCTCTATCACTTGTTGTATCACCGGCATTATATCAACAAAGGATGCGTTCTTAACTTCAATCACTTCAGCACGTGATAGATTTAACAACTGCGCGGTTAATTCACAACAACGATCCACCCCTTGTATCATTTTATCAAGATAAGCGTGCTCTTTAGAATCTAGTTGTAATTGCACTACTTCTAACTGCGCTCTTAACGCACTCATGGGCGTGCGCAACTGATGCGCCGCATCTTGAATAAAACCCTGCTCAATCGCAACCAACTTACTGGCATTTTGTAACAAAGCATTGATTGCCGCCACTAAGGGTGCAATCTCGGTAAAAATAGTATAGCTAGGTAAATCAATCGCCCTTAATTTTTCAAGATCCACCGCCTCTATATCATACGCTAAACGCTCAAGTGGCCTAAAGCAAAAATGACTTATAATAAGAACCATCGCCACAAAAAGTATATAAAAAATAATAAAAAGCCATAAGTGCGGCAAATATCCTTGCCAAATTAATTGCTTAAACTCTGCACGCTTGACCGAAACAGCAATGTACCTTGTAGCACTGGAATTTAATAAAATAAAGCTTTTATAGGTACTATCATGAAAGCGACAAGCATAATATCCCGTTTGCAGGCAATCTTCCTCAAACGCAGGCATAGAGGCCGAGCGAAATAACCATTTTTTTTCAGCACGATCATAAATACCCACATGTTGAATATTAATATGGTTGGCATGCAAGCGCGTTTTAGCATCCTGATGAAGTGCCTGCTTGACAACCCCAGCACTAATAGTGGCTAGGTTGTGCTGGTGCCATTTATTCCAATCCACCTCTGGCATATCTTGTAAAATCCAGGCCACATCATAGGCGGTATTTTTTAAGGATAGTTCTAAAATATGACGATTATGCATCTCCACTTCTTTATAACTGAAAAAAGCTAAAACAAGCATCGCTATGCTAAAAAAGGAAATAAGTGATAGAATAATAAGCTTTTTTAAAGACCACTGCTGTCTTTTCATGAAGCATCCTTTGCAGGCATGATGCAATATCCTAAGCCCCGCCTAGTATGAATTAAATCCTTACCAAGCTTCTTACGCAATTGATAGATATGAACCTGAATAGAATTGCTCATCACATCATCAAAGTCATAAAGCTGATCCGCTAAAAATTCTGATGATAATACCTGGCCACGCTTAGCCAATAAAACCTTTAAAAGCGCCAGTTCCCTTTGCTGCAAAGATATCGGCTGCTCTTGCTTATAAACTTGCATCTGCGAAAGATCAAAGGTAATATCACCATGACTTAAACGTGCAATGCCATCACTGTATTTACGACGATACAAAGCCTGAATTCTTGCTACTAATTCTTGTAGTGCAAAGGGTTTAGTAAGATAATCATCGGCACCTTGATCCAAACCTTTTAGTTTATCCTCCAATCCATCTCGGACCGATAAAATAAGTACCGGAGTGCTCACTTTTTTAGCACGCATGGCGCGTAAAATTTCAAAGCCATTTTTATGCGGTAAGTTAATGTCTAAAATGATACAATCATAATTTTGTGACTCGGCAGCATGCATAGCAATAGCACCATCTTGAACCCAATCCACCTGATTTTGGTGCGCCTCAAGGTAAGAGACCACTGCCTCTCCAAGCATAACGTCATCTTCGATTAAAAGTAATTTCAACAAAACACCTAAAAATACAAAACAATCTATTATATAATATAACAAAATACATGTAAACATATTTATAGGGCAGTCGTATAATTTTTAAAACTTAAATTACATATCCATCTTTATGCTCTGAATAATCATAAATACAGCATCACAGCGCGCTTAAAATTTGCCCATGCATCTTGGCACAAAGAATGCTATGATAGGAAGCATTAAAATTAAACACTATGAACTATGGCACGAAGCAAAAAAACTAAAAATTCCGACAAAGCTAAAATCATCAGCAAAAAAACACCAGATCCACATGTACAAAAAAGGCTACGCCACGGCTTTTTGGTTCTGTGCAGCGCCTTTTGTGCCTATTTGCTTACTGCCCTACTCTCTTTTAACCCACAAGATCCCGCCTGGAGTCAAACCAGTTCTTTGCCAGTTGAAAATATTACCGGACCAATTGGCGCCTACCTTGCCGATATCACCCTTTATTTTGGGGGCTATATGGCTTATGCCTTAGTTGCCATTATTCTCATAGGCTCTATCGAATGGCTCATCCATTCAGATCGTGATTATAATCCTGTCTTGAGTATTCTTAAAGTCATTGGCGTGGTATTGCTATGTATTGGTGGCAGTACCTTGTTTGCGCTGCTCATTGCCCCAGGATCTAAAAGTCTTCCCCAAGGTGCCGGTGGCATTGCCGGTAATATCTTAATGCTTAAAAGTATTAGTGCGTTTAATTACTATGGTAGCATTTTAATTCATAGCGCTGTTGCGCTTCTTGGCTTAAGCCTTTACGTAGGACTAGGCTGGATGAAACATCTTAAGCATATTCGCTTGCTCTTTAAAGGCATTTATAAACTCTTCAAAAGCATTACAAATGGTTTTAAAAAAATACAAGCTAAAAAACAACAAGCAAAGGAAGAAGAAGCCCCACAAGAAGATCTCTTTCAGGCCGCAATTCCAGAACAGCAAGCACCCCCTCCCCCCACTTCTACACCGGAGATTATTCAAAAACAAGCACCTGAAAAAATTACCAAAAAGGCGCTTAAAACTCCTAGTCCTAAAAATGCACCCTACCACGGTCAAGTTCCTGATATTAACCTTCTGGACAAAGCAAAAAATAAGCATAAGCGTATTTCCAAGGATGTCTTGGAAGCCACAGCAGCACTGGTTGAGGAAAAACTTACAGATTTTGGTATTCAAGCCCAAGTTGCAGGTATTTTACCCGGACCCATTATTACCCGTTACGAATTACAACTCGCCGCTGGCACCAAGGTAAGCAAACTCTCCTCTTTAGCAAAAGATATTGCCCGCGCGCTCTCTGCAATGAGTGTGAGGGTGGTGGAAGTGATTCCTGGAAAATCAGTGGTTGGCCTTGAGCTGCCTAACAAAGACCGCGAAATTGTCCGCTTAAAAGAAGTCTTAGCTGCCGATAACTTTAGCCAAAGCATCTCCCCTTTAACACTTGGCATCGGTAAGGATATTTCAGGCGAACCAGTAAGCGTCAACCTTGGTAAAATGCCCCATCTTCTGGTTGCAGGTACCACCGGATCAGGAAAATCGGTCGGTATTAATGCGATGATACTCAGCATGCTCTTTAAAGCAACGCCACAACAACTGCGCTTAATTTTAATTGATCCTAAAATGCTTGAATTATCAGTTTATGAAGGCATTCCACATTTATTAACACCCGTGGTGACCGATATGAAACAAGCAGCGGTTGCACTGCGCTGGTGTGTGAGAGAAATGGATCGTCGCTATAGTTTAATGGCCTCGGTTGGGGTGCGTAATGTTGAAGGACTTAACGATAAAATTGCCAGAGCTAAAGCTGGAGATGAAGTTATCTTGCGCGAATTTGCCAATCTTGATCCCAATCATAATTTTGATGAAATTCATCAACTGCAACACTTACCCTTTATTGTGGTAGTGGTAGATGAGCTCGCGGATATGATGATGGTCGTGGGCAAACAAGTAGAAGAACTCATTGCAAGAATTGCGCAAAAGGCTAGAGCCTGTGGCATGCATCTTATTTTAGCAACCCAGCGCCCCTCAGTAGATGTTATTACCGGTTTAATTAAAGCCAATATTCCTACTCGTATGGCCTTTCAAGTATCCTCACGGATTGATTCCCGTACTATTTTAGATGAACAAGGCGCAGAAAACTTACTTGGATACGGTGATATGCTTTATATGCCACCAGGAACCAGCATTGCTCAACGCGTTCATGGTGCTTTTGTCTCGGATGATGAAGTGCATAAAGTAGTTCAAGCATGGAAAAATCTTGCAGAGGTTGATTATATCGCTGCGGTAATTGATGAAACCAGCGACAAAGCCACACAAGGCACACAAGCTGAGCCACAAAGCGATGATCCTTTGTATCTTCAAGCTATCGATCTTGTGATTGAAAGCAAACGCGCCTCGATTTCCTCGATTCAACGACGCTTAAAAATTGGCTATAATCGTGCCGCACGCATGATAGAGCAAATGGAAGAAGACGGCATCGTCTCTGGCATTGGCTCAAACGGCATGCGTGAAGTGCTATCAAAAAAAAGGGAACATAGCTAATGCAAAAATTTTTACTTACCCTCTTCTTAAGTTTTTTTGCGCTGCCATTATGGGCAGCTAACCATGCCGCAAAAGTATTAATGAGCCATATAGAGAGTATGCAAAGTCTTACCGCTTCTTTTCATCAACGCACCATTGCCGACGGCCAAATTACCGATCAAGAAGGTGTCATGGCGCTTAAAAAACCACATCGTTTTGACTGGCAGGTACAAAAACCAATGGAACAACGCATTATTGCCAATAGCACCCACGTGTATCTGTACGACCCGGACCTAATGCAAGTGATTGTTAAACCCCTTGATCAAGCCTTAAGCACCCCAATGAGCATATTAGCCGGAAACAGTAAAGCCCTCGCCAAGCATTTTAATATTAGCGCAAGTAAGGATTTACAAGACTTCACCCTTACTCCCAAACAAAAAGATCAAATGATTAAAAAAATGGTCTTACATTTTAGCCCACAGCATGTTTTAACTGAAATGACCGTTCAAAATAATCTCGATCAAACCATGCACATCACCCTTAGCGATGTAAAAATTAATCCCAAGCTTTCAGATCGCCGCTTTGATTTTACCCCGCCCAAAGGCGTGGATGTCTATCGGCAATAAAGCATATAAGTGCCTTTAAGATCAAGAAAAAAGCACTCAATAAACAACACCCTAAGCTCTTTTATTTTTTAGCATGTTTTTAATGTTAGCGCTATTGTTTTGCTTATTTAACGATTATTATCGGTACAGCAAGCATTATTTCTAAATTAATAGCATCTTTTTTTATTTATCGATTAAAACACTAAATAACCTAAGGTTTAGGCTTGTACATATTATTTTTAAGTGGCATTTTACGGTTGCTCTTCTTGTATTATGGCCTTGGTAATGCCTACAGCATTATTTTATATGCATCGCTGTGATGTTTGCTATTGTGCTTATTGGCAGTACCACCATGTCCATGGCCTTGAGTCCTTTTGCTCATAAGCGTGGTACTGCTGGTGGCTTATTTACGTCTTTTGAGTTATTTATATCTTTTGTTTCAGGTGTGCTTGCCAGCACATTTTCACACCCAGCACATTTTCACACTCAGGGAGCCATGCACTAGCTGGATCAACTATTATTTTAGACTTACTGGGTTTGGTCATTTATGGTGCTTTAATCAAATAACCATCATGATTCTTTATAGTTACAAGTTGGACAAGAGGCTTTAATCTCTTTTGAATTATTCCAATCCCTCCACTTCTGAATGCATTGCGCATGAAAAACATGTGCGCATACTAAGGCTTCTTTCTTTCCCTCATCAAGAGAGTCTAGACAAATAGGACATTCTTTAGAGCGATCAATACTATCACGACTTATGGAAACTTCGTCTCTACTCTTAACTAAACCCTCATTGCCACACTTAAAAGTATTTGTTCGTATATTATTACCATCAGGTAAGCAAGCGGCACCGTCACCATCAGTAGTGCTTCTATTTGATGACGAGGGAATAATCCTGTGAGAATCACTACTACTGTTATGGTTACTGGTAGAATTTTCTACTCTCCTATTTTCTGATACATGGTCACCGTACTGATCAGTATTTATTTGTGGATCATCATTAAGTAAGGGTTCCTCAGCCCCTTCATCTGTTTTTGACTTAAATAAGTCTAAAATTGCTATGGTAATTATCAGTGCACAAGCACTATACTTTAAAGCCTTTTTCTGTAAATCATCATCTATAGATGCCAACTCTAGAAAGCAAAATATAAACATTCCACCACAGCCGTATTGACAATAACTTATAAATTTATTTGTATTATTCCTTCTTTGAGAACGGTCTGAATTATGAGCTAGCATCTAAAATCTCCTTTACAATATTTCACTTAATAATTACAAAAAAATAAACTATAACACAAATAAGATAAAAAAAACACATATTATATGCCAATTTCAAGTACTAAAGAAAACGTTTGGATGATGTGCTAGTACCCTTAAAAAAAATATGCGATAAAAAAAGACACTCTTGCTCTGGTCTTTGAATCCTTGTAGGATAAAGCTTTTTAGGCCCAAGTAAAAAATGACAAGCTATCAAGCTAAATGGCCAAATAAAGATGGCCTTATTGAGTGGACGCCTACGGAAAACCAAACCTGGCAAAAACTCATTACAAGACAATTAAAAACCATAGAAAACCGTGCGTGCGATGCCTTTATTAAAGGCCTTGAGCGCCTTAAGCTTCCGCATGATCGCGTGCCACAACTTACAGACATAAATGAAAAACTTAAAGTCACAAAATGGCAAATGATTGCAGTAGAGGGCACAGTACAAGTTAATGAGTTTTATACTATGCTCAAAAACCGTCAGTTTCCAGTCGCCAACTTTATTCGTATTCCAAAAGAATTAGATTATCTGCAACAACCAGATATTTTTCATGAATATTTTGGTCATGGGCCCCTACTTTTTGATCCTGGTTATGGCGATTTCATCCAGTGGTATGGCCAAATGGCGCTTAAATTTTCAGCTCTGCAACAGCGCATACTCTCACGTCTTTTTTGGTTTACAATTGAATTTGGCTTATTACAAACAGCCAAGGGCCTTAGAATTTTTGGGGGCGGCATATTATCTTCACATCAAGAAACCCTTTTTGCCTTAGAATCTATGACACCAAAGCGCTATAGCTTTGATGTCCAACACATATTACAAACTGACTATGATTATCAATGCATTCAAAATGAATATTTTATCATCGACAAAATTGAAAATTTATATGCGCTGCAAGAATATAATCATTTAGAAAAATTGCTAGAACATATAAGTACTGGCAATCAAGCACCCTTTATCAACTGTTAGGAGAGAACTATGTCAAAAAAATGTCAAAGCTGCCACCCTGGAATGCCAACCTTTAATAAACAACAATGCCAAAAAATGTGTCAAGAACTCGACGGCTGGAGCTACAATATAGAAAAAAACTGTATTAGCAAAACCTTCCAGTTTAAGGGCTTTTATCAAACTATGAGCCTGGTTAATGCCATTGCATGGATAGCCCAGCAACAAGGCCACCACCCAGATATGCATGTTAGCTACAATCAAGTTATTGTTGAGTTTACCACCCATGAAGCCGGTGGCGTGAGCGAAAACGATTTTATTAGCGCAAAAGAAGTTGAAGCTTTATTCAAGTAAAAACCATACCCATATCCATACTACTTAGCGAGTTAGAAAACAGCATAGCTTTATTCTATTAGGCACAGGGATGAAGGGACTGTCCCTTACTTGGTACATCACGATCTCTATTTATATAAGCATGTATGGTAGTGCCTCCAAGACAACATGCGCCAAAGCCCAGCACTATGGCCAGATATCCCCAGTTTGCATTCTCCTGACTATCTTGGGTAGACCACTTATAGCCAAAAAAGGCCGTTGCTAGGGTCAGTATAAGTGTAATACCAGCCATGGAACTGCGTGCTTCTTCAGGAGACTCATGTTCAGATTGCACCTGTGTGTACATACTTTCTTCATTAGCTAACACATATGGCATATATTTTCTTTATTTGGTAAACAGAGTCAAACTATACCATAAGCTATACATGTAGCAAAGTATCATATCATGATTTACTCAAGCTTTAACATACAAATACGCCCCTTATATCAACATAATCATGACGCTTTACTAAATACTATTAATATTTACAGAATCTCATGCGGCAATTCCACCTATCCCTCCTATTGTTTTATTACTTTGTTGTTTTATTTCCGCTAAAAAACAATAGCCAATTCTGTTGCAAGTATCTTTTACTCCCACCTCATCATCAGCAGTCATAACATAGCAAAAAAGCTGTGTTTTTATCGGCTTAATCGTTATAGAATATGCTTGTATCTATCAAGCTGAAGGTTCAGAAACTTCACTTTCCTCATCAATACCACTAAGATTTCTTTTATCATATCCCCGTTTTAAAGGTTTTTTAAGTTCTTGCATTTCATTAATAGGCTCAAAAAAGGAATTGATTATATATCCTATAAAATAAAAAACGAGTGACAATACAAACCCAGAAAATAAAGCGCTAGAAACGCTAACCTTAGGATCATCTTTATAGAGCTTATATAAAACATCACTCGCCATGCCCCAGACGAATAAAAAACCTAAAGCTTGTGCCTTTAATCCACATTCAAGAGATCGCATCAGCTTAACCCTTCTTATGTACGTCATGAATAAAAGTCACTTCTTCGATATTCTGTTTATCCATTTGCAACATTAATAAACGATCCAGCCCTAAAGCAACACCAGCGCACTCTGGCATTTGATCCAGCGCTGCTAAAAGATAAGGATCAATAGACATACAAGGTTGATCATAGGCCTGGCGGGTTTTTTCATCCTCAAAAAAACGCTTTAAAAATTCATCACCATCACTAAGTTCATCATAGCCATTGGCCAGCTCTATACCTTTATAAAACAATTCAAAGCGTTTTGCCAAGTTCTGCCCCTCATGCTTTGAGGTTTTAGCCAGTGCCGCTTGAGCCGTGGGATAATCATATACTAAAACCGGCCTTTCTTTGCCAAGCTTGGGCTCTATAAGATGTGAAAATAATAACATTTGCCCATCCGCTTGATTTAAAACAGCATAATTAGAAGAAAGCTTGGGAATATGGCTTTGAATCATCTGCTTAAGCGTATCTAAATCTAAATCATGGACATTGTTGCCAAAGTAATCCTGCCATATGGCTTGATAAGTACTGTGCAGCGGTCTTGCAAAACCCAAATATTCTAGTAAATCCGCTACTTCATTCATTAAATCTCGATCATCAAAACCCAAACGATACCACTCCAACATCGTAAACTCTCGATGATGCAAAGGCGATGAAGGATCATCACGAAAAGCCTTGCAAATCTGAAAAATATCGCCACTACCACCAGCTAGTAAACGCTTCATAGCATACTCAGGAGAAGTTTGCAGATAGCCTAAAAATTGTGATTTTTGCGTACTGACACACAAAGGCGCAATAAAAGGATCGCTTACCCCATAAGGCATTAATAAAGGCGTCTGAACTTCTAATACCGAACGGCTACTAAAAAATTTCCGGATATCAGCAAGTGTTTTTGCGCGTTTTCTAAGGGCATCAGGAGTAATACTTGGTAAAAATTCTTTAGCTTTTAACGCGTGAGACATATTCACCACTTCTGGTATCCACTTTTAAGGCCTCACCCTCTTGAATAAACAATGGTACCCGAACCACAGCTCCAGTTTCTAGCGTTGCTGGCTTATTACCGCCCGTTGCCGTATCACCTTTCAAACCAGGATCACACTCAGTAACCACAAGGTTTACAAAATTTGGCGGCTCAACAGAAAGTGGCGCACCATTAAAAAGTAACATCGTGCAATTGTCTTGCTCTTTAAGCCATAAAACCGTATCACCCAGCGCCGCTTTAGTAATTTGAAACTGCTCAAAGGTGTCATTTTGCATAAAATGCCAATCTTCACCATCATTATACAAATACTGTACCTCAATTTCTAAAACATCCGCGCCTTCTACCGTTTCTCCAGATTTAAAAGTGCGCTCTATCACACGACCATTTAGTAAATTACGCAGTTTAACCCGATTAAAAGCCTGACCCTTGCCCGGTTTTACAAATTCATTTTCAATAATAGAATGGGGTTGATTATCTAATAAAACCTTTAAGCCACCTTTAAAAACATTCGTTTGGTATGTTGTCATTATTCATTCTCCTGATCAATTGCAATTGGACGCATATGCGGAAATAAAAGCACATCACGAATTGAGGGACTATTCGTAAAAAGCATGACCAATCGATCAATACCAATGCCCTCCCCTGCCGTAGGTGGCAAACCATATTCTAAAGCGCGGATATAATCAGCATCAAAATGCATCGCTTCATCATCGCCTGCATCTTTGGCCGCCACTTGCGCTAAAAAGCGTTGCTTTTGATCATCAGGGTCGTTTAACTCCGAAAAACCATTGGCAATTTCTTTTCCAGCAATAAAAAGTTCAAAACGATCAGTAATCTCACGGTTTTGATCATTTGCACGTGCCAAGGGCGAAACCTCTTTAGGATACTGGGTAATAAAAGTAGGCTGAATCAGTTGCGACTCTACATCATGCTCGAAAATTTCAAGGAGTAAGGTTCCAAGCCCCCACTCTTTTTGAACCGCTATTCCCAAACTCTCTGCATACGCAGCAAGCTTTGCCGCATCCTTAAAACTTGCCTCATCTAGGCTTGGATGAAACTTTGCAACCGCTTCCTGCATGCTCATACGCACAAAAGGCTTTAGAAAATCAAGCTGATGCTCTTGGTAAGAAACCGCCTCTTTAATACCAAGGTGATCACAAAGCCCTCTAAAGAAAACCTCCGTTAAATCCATTAAGTCTTCATAAGTTGCATAGGCTTGGTAAAACTCCAACATGGTAAATTCTGGATTATGACGAGTAGAAACCCCCTCATTACGAAAATTACGGTTAATTTCAAAGACTCTATCTAAGCCACCTACCACTAAGCGCTTTAGAAAAAGCTCCGGTGCAATTCGCAAATACATTTGCGCATCCAGGGCATGATGATGGGTAATAAAAGGCTTCGCCGTCGCACCGCCTGGAATCCATTGCATCATCGGAGTTTCAACCTCCATAAAATGTTCGCCCATAAGAAATTGGCGAATATAAGCGACAATTTTACTACGACGCTGAAAAATAAAACGTGCATCTTTATTGGTCATTAAATCGACATAACGCTGCCGATAACGCATTTCTTGATCAGCTAAACCATGGAATTTATCTGGCATTGGGCGTAATGATTTAGTTAACAACTTCACTTCACTAGCATAAATACTCAGCTCCCCCACCTTCGTTTTAAAAATATGACCGCGCACGCCAATGATATCGCCTAAATCCCATCCTGCAGCATCTTGATATATTTCCTCACCCAGATCATTTTGACGTAAGAAAATTTGAATTTGACCACTCATATCCTGCAAAGTTAAAAAACTAACTTTACCCATCACCCGACGCAGCATAATGCGCCCTGCGACTAAAACCTCGGTTTGATCTTTAATTTCCTCAAGCGCTTCTTTACTTTGCTGACCATGCTCACCATGTATGCAAGCCATCATATGACTAGGCTTAAAATCGTTAGGAAAAGCAACTTGACCAGTTTGCTCTTCTTTTTGACGCATTTGAGCTAATTTTTCTCTTCTTTGGCTTAATTCATCCGCTAGATCTTTTTGTAGCGTTGCTTGGTCCATCTTTTATCCTTAGTCAATAACACAAAGGCACTATCATAGCGCCAATACATGCTTTTGTCTAAGAAAATCCACTATTGTTCACAAAAATATCAAGAAGAATTAATAAAGATATTTTTATTTTTCTTATCTAATCCCTAAAAATTTCATCGCGTGAAATATCATTTTTCTTCATCACATCACGCAGCAGTAAAATGGCTTCACGCTCAAGCTGGCGCACCCGCTCACGAGTTAAGTTAATGGCTTCCCCTACTTTATCTAATGTGGAAATTTCATGCCCACGAAGCCCAAAACGCATAGCTAAAACCAATTGATGACGCTTGGATAAATGCTCCATCCATTTTTCTAAACTTTCAAAAAGCTCTTTATTTTCACAAACCTCTTGCGCAGCCATATTACTTAAATGCGAAAAAGTTTCTAATATCGGCCGCGAAGAATCTTCATAAAGCCCATCTAAAGAATCTACCGTGGATGAAACACTTAAAATTTTCTTAATATCCTCAACCGGACGATCAATAAACTCAGCAATTTCCTCCGCTGTTGGCTCATGATCCAAATCATGCGATAACTCTCTTGCCGCTCGTAAATACACATTTAATCGCTTTAGTATATGCACCGGAACTCGAATTGTTCGCGCCTGATTAAACAAAGCCCGCTCAATCGCTTGGCGTATCCACCAAGTAGCATAGGTTGAAAAACGAAAACCCATCTCAGGATCAAACTTCTCAACCGCATGCATTAAACCTAGATTACCCTCTTCAATTAAATCTAAAAACCCAAGGCCACGCGCAGTATAATGCTTGGCAATTTTTACTACTAAACGAAGATTACTCTCAATCATTTTGTGACGGGCTTTTTCATCACCTTTATGAACCGCTCGGCCAAGCTTTATTTCTTCCTTAGCAGTTAACAAAGGAGAAAATCCTATTTGACGTAAATAAAGTGTAGTTACATCGTGAGAAAACTGCTTTTGTTCAACATTTTCTTCTACTACAGCTTTAGACAATTTTTTCTTATCTTGAAAAAACTCATCCGGATTTAAAGCCAGCTTGTTTTCGATATTCGTTTCTTTTTGAACTACATATAGTTTTTCATGTTTTTTGGCTTTACCGCCACTACCATTAATATTTGCTCTTAAACCCATCATCCCCTCCCTAGTTAGAGATTCACGCTAAGCAGGAAAAGTGTAGCTTAATATTATGAATTAACAAGCGTCTCAATATAATTTAAGACATATCTCACAAAAAAATAATTAAAAAACAAAAAATAATAACATAATTTTCTTTCTACAGGCCTTATTGGCTCACAAAAAAATACTTCAAACTATACCATGTATGAATTTTATACAAAGACGCAAGAGGAAAAATGATTTCTCTTATTTTTAAGCTAAATGGGCATGCTCAATAATGCATTGTAATTGTTTTTGATTTCGAAATTCATTCAAGCTGAACTGAAAATAGAATACTATCCTCAGCCCCGGCTTAAAGGTATGAGCAATAGGATCTGGAGCAAAAAACCATAAGGCTTGTTGCTTTTGCCCTTCAACAAGAATAAATAGTTTAAGATGTTGTCCGGTTTTACCCAAAGGCTTAAGGTGCTCTATGATGGCGCTCGTATGAAAAACTGGCGCCCCAAACCCTCTGCCATAAGGACCCAATGCTTGTATTTTTTCAAAAAAACCTTGTTTAAAATAGCGCGCATCCAAAGGTCCATCGTGTTGACACACCCGACCTAATAAAAGGTCCTTTGCAGCTTGCGCTACCGCTTCTTCAAATGCATTTGTAAATGCTTCAAAATTTTGTTTTTCAATTAAAAGCCCTGCTGCACCGCTGTGGCCACCAAATTGTAGCATTAATCCAGGGTTTGTATGATGTAATTGTGCTAAGATCTTGGCCATATCAATGCCATCTACACTGCGCGCTGAGCCTGTAAGTAAATCTTCATGGTGTAATTTAGGTGAAAAAATGATGCACGGCCTACCGACATAATCTTTGACCCGACTGGCACTAATACCATGGACGCCAGCATGGCCACTTTGCATCCATACGCAAATACTTTTTTTACCCTCTTGAACTTGCGACAAAGCCATACCTTTGGCTTCTTTCGTCATGGCTTGTTCAATTTCGCGCCGTTCTTGGTTAGATTGCACTAACATATCTAAATAGGATTTAGCAAGACTTGAATCACGCGCCATTAAAAATTCCACCGCAATAAAAGCATCGCCCAAACGACCATCACTGTTTAATAAAGGGCCTACTTTAAAGCCTAAATCACCACTATCGAGTGTATCAATATTGAGATGTTGCGCTAAAGCTTGCCAACACGGACGCAGCTGCTTTTGCATTTGGCGTATTCCAAAGCGAACCACGATACGATTGTTAATGCTCGTAGCCATGCTCACACAATCAGCAATAGTACCCACCGCGACATAGTCTAAAAGTGCTGTATGGTTATACTTTACCTGTAGCAAATCTTGGTGATTTTTTTCCATATAACGCCAAGTTGCTACCATAACCAACCAAGCGACCATGCAACCGGCAATAGCTTTGTCTGCATAATGACAGTCCACACGCGAGGGATTGACACATGCATAAGCATCCTTAGGGGGTCCTTCTTTAGGCAAAACATGATGATCTGTAACAATCACATCAATACCCATGGCCTTTAAACGCGCAATATTTTTTTGATTGCTGCTACCATTATCTGCTGTAATGACCAAATCAGGTAAAATATCCGCCTCTAATATACGTGTTGTTAAGGCATCAGACAAACCATAGCCCTCTTGCATACGATGGCCAATATAAGAAAGAATCTTTTCTTTAGGATAGCCATAAGCCTCAAGCAGGCTTGTCAAAATAATAGCATGAGAAGTTTGACCATCACAATCATGATCGGTTTCAATAGCAATAACTTCTTGCTGCACTATAGCCAAAGCAATACGCGAAGCTGCTTTGTCTATATCGATTAAATCTTCATAGTGATCTAAAAGACTAAGCTTAGGATTAAGAAAAGGATCTAAATTAACATTCTCATCTAAACGATGGCTTAATACCCGCGCCAAAGGCTCTTCAAGGCCACGACTATACGCATCTTTATACACAGCGGCATCAGAGCTTAAGGTTTCAAGACGTGGTTCTATAAGCTTTTGAAGGTCTTTAGTATCTAGCATAAATAGCGCTTTCATTTTTATTTGAAAATTCTACCATAGACCCAGCTAAATTCAAGACGCGAGATAAAACCAAATGATATATAAAACAATTTTATTCATAGGCATTAATTATTTTTTTTGAAATCATAGAAAAATAGTCTAGGATTAGCAGTATCAGGAAAAAGGAGAGAACCTATGGATAGCAATCATGATGCAAGTTTTAACCATTATGCGGTGATTCAAATTCAAGAATTAATCCGTGAAGCAACCATGCTTAATCACCAGGAGCTGCATGAGGAAATTGAAAGCTATCTGGTTTTTATGTTAATGCGCTTTATGAAAAACCCACAATTGGCCGAATCTACCCTTGCTATAGAGCTCTTAGAACAACACCTTCATAGCAATGAGCAGCAAAAAGAAAACCTACAGCATATAGGAGACAAATGCCTTATTTATCAGGGTTTTTATCCGCGTTTTGCTATCAAAAAAAGTGTTAACCCAAACTATTTTACTAGTATAGGCAAAAGCGCCTATCATAATTTGTATCAAGTATTAGAAAAGCATCATGATGCTAATTCGCAATTATTTCATTATCTAGCAGATGATTTTCAAAGCCTTTCTAAAATACTCTTTACTATTGAACAAAGTAAACACCAAGCGCGTGAGCAAATGCTTTTGCTGGATAAAATTAAAAAATCTCGATACTAGTTTCTAGCGAAAATAATAGCCAATTACCACACCAATGGCAATGGCAATAACGTAAGATGCCATTCTAAAAAGTTTACTACCACTTGCTTTATCTTGGTACAAAATTTTTACTTTGTGCGCTACAGTGCGATCACGTTCTTGCTTAACCAAAAACGCTGCCTTATCGCCCTCTTGCGGAAAAGCCATTTTATTCGTATTAAAGTAATACTCATTGCCATCATCGGCTTTAATAAAGCCGTAATTATCTTTGCGATGAAAAAATTTTACTTTTCCATTTAACATCTGCCATTCCTTATGTTTGATAGGTATTTTAAACAGTGCCTATTATAAGACTATTTTTGCTTTTTGAAACAAAAATAATGCTTTTTTTAATGGATAAAAAAAAGCCTGTTGAAATAACAGGCTTTCTTTACGACTTATCATGCTTAGAAAATCTAAGCAAGTAATCATCTTAGGCGATTACATCATGCCAGGCATTCCGCCCATGCCACCCATGCCACCCATGGCACCAGCTGCACCGGCCGCGCCGCCAGCATCTTCATCCTTAATTTCAGCAACCATTGCTTCGGTTGTAATCATTAAACCAGCAATTGATGCTGCATTTTGCAATGCAGAACGGGTTACTTTTGTTGGATCTAAAATACCAAACTCAATCATATCGCCAAACTCACCATTTGAAGCGTTATAACCATAGTTGTTTTTACCACCAACTACTTCATTAATAATAACAGAAGCTTCACCGCCAGCATTCGATACGATTTGACGAAGTGGAGCTTCTAAAGCACGCTTAAGAAGCATCGCGCCGTGTTTTTGATCATCGTTATCAAAAGTTAAGCCATCTAGTGCACCACGTGCTCTAAGTAGTGCAACACCACCACCAGGAACTACGCCTTCTTCAACAGCCGCACGGGTTGCATGCAGTGCATCTTCAACACGCGCTTTTTTCTCTTTCATTTCAACTTCAGTTGCTGCGCCTACTTTAATAACTGCAACACCACCTGATAATTTAGCTAAACGCTCTTGGCATTTTTCTTTATCATAGTCAGAAGAAGAATTTTCAATCTCACGACGAATTTGCTCAACACGATTTTCAATATCACCAGTAGATCCAGCACCATCAACAATAGTAGTGAATTCTTTAGTTACTTGAATACGTTTTGCTGTACCTAAGTGCTCTAAAGTAGTTTCTTCAAGATTTAAACCAACCTCTTCTGAAATAACGGTAGCACCAGTTAAAATAGCGATATCTTGTAACATTGCTTTTCTACGATCACCAAAACCAGGTGCTTTAACCGCAGAGGCTTTAACAATACCGCGCATGTTGTTAACCACTAGTGTCGCAAGAGCTTCACCTTCAACATCTTCTGCTATTAAAAGAAGTGGACGAGAAGCTTTCGCTACGCCTTCAAGTACAGGAAGTAAATCGCGAATAGTCGATACTTTTTTGTCGATTAGTAAGATGTATGGGTTTTCAAATTCAACCTGCATAGTTTCTTGGTTAGTGATGAAGTATGGAGATAAGTAGCCACGGTCAAATTGCATACCTTCAACTACGTCTAGCTCATTTTCTAAACCAGAACCATCTTCAACTGTAATAACGCCTTCTTTACCAACTTTTTGCATTGCATCAGCAATAATTTGACCAATTTCTTCATCAGAGTTAGCAGAAATCGTTCCCACTTGTGCAATCGCTTTAGCATCAGCACAAGGAACAGAAAGTTCTTTAAGTGCATTAACTACGGCTTTAGCTGCAGTATCAATACCACGTTTAAGATCCATTGGATTCATGCCAGCAGTCACTGCTTTAGCACCTTCTACTACAATTGCTTGACCAAGAACGGTTGCAGTTGTTGTACCATCACCTGCCATATCAGAAGTTTTTGAAGCGACTTCTTTAACCATTTGCGCACCCATGTTTTCATATGGATCAGCAAGATTAATTGTTTTTGCAACAGAAACCCCATCTTTAGTTACCGTTGGAGCACCAAAAGAAGAATGTAAAACTACATTACGACCTTTAGGACCTAAAGTTACTTTAACAGAATCCGCTAGGGTATTAATACCATCTAGTAATTTCATTCTTGCTTTATCAGCATAGATTACTTCTACATCAGCCATGTTATCTTTCCTTTTATTAGTTAAATCAAATTAAATTATTCTACAACGCCGAGAATATCTTCTTCTCGAACCACAAGTAATTCTTTACCGTCAATTTTAATTTCTGTACCGGCATATTTACCAAAGTAAACTTTATCACCTTTTTGAACGTTCATCGCAATAAGTTGGCCAGCTTCAGTTGCTTTACCAGGACCTACCGCTAATACTTCTCCCATCTCAGGTTTTTCTTTAGAACCAGGTAATACGATACCAGCTGCAGTAGTTTGCTCCGCTTCAGTGCGCGCAATCACAACACGATCTTGTAATGGACGAATTGACATAGTGTTTTCTCCCTATAAGAGTTAATAAAAATAGCACTCTAGAGTCCAGAGTGCCAAAGCTCGGGCCAATATTACTAGATATTGCTCTAAAGTCAAGGTTTTTTTAGGCTAAAGCGGTCTCAGGAAGTACCGCACAAGACTGTAAAATATTTTTTGAATCTTCCAGAAGTATATCGCCATGCTCGCCGAGTTTGTCCATTTGATGGCTCTTAAGCTGTGCAAGTATTTGTGCTAAATCTTCGTCACTAAGGCTAATATTATATTCAGACAGATAAGTTTTAACCCCTAAACTTCTAAAAAATGCTTCTGTTTTTACGATAGCTGCATCAGCTATCGTTTGATCATCACCACCTAACTGCCATACCCTTTTACCATATTGGATTAATTTTTGTTTTTTCGATGCCATTTTATATTCCAGCACTCTTGGAAGTACAATTGCTAAAGTTTGTGCATGATCAAGGCCATACACAGCTGTTAGTTCATGGCCAATCATATGGGTAGACCAATCTTGCGCCACCCCAGCACCAATTAGACCATTTAGCGCCATAGCTGCGCACCACATGACTTGAGATCGCGCTTGGTAATCTTGAAAGTTTCTCATGACCTTAGGACCTTCTTCAATCAGCGTTTGTAAAATGCCTTCACTTATGCGATCTTGCAAAGGTGCATCACAAGGACAGGTTAAGTATTGCTCCATGGTGTGGGTAAAAGCATCAACAATTCCATTGGCACTTTGCCGTGCATCTAAACTAAAGGTATAAGCTGGATCTAACACAGAAAAAACAGGGTAAAGCTGTGGATGATTAAAAAAGAGCTTGTCGTTACTCGCCCTTCTGGAAATAACAGAACCACTATTCATTTCTGAGCCCGTTGCCGGTAAGGTTAAAACTGACCCAAACGGACATGGTTGGTGGCTTATTTTTTGATCTAGGTTTATTCCAGCAAGCACGATATCCCATAAATCGCCTTGATAGTCTATACCAACAGCAAGCAATTTTGCCGCATCGATGACGGAACCGCCACCAACAGCAAGTATAAAATCAGTAGATTGCGCTCTGGCATACTCGGTAGCTTTACAAATTGTTTCAAACTCTGGATTGGCTTCTATACCAGCAAAAGTATCAACATGAAAATCAGATAAAATAGCCATCACTGCATCATAAACACCATTTTTTTTGATACTCCCGCCACCATAAAGTAGTAAAATACGCGCATTTGGCGGTATTTCCTGTTTAATGTTTTGAATCTGATCTTTACCAAATAAAATTTTTGTTGGCATGTGTAAGTTGAAGTTTTCCATCTCTCTCCCCTTTTAAAAGTGCTAGTTAAAATATCTAAAATATTATATTAAAAAACTGTAACAATAACAAGCATAGTTTCTAACAATACGGTGTAAAAAATACCCAAGAAACGTATTTACCCAGAAAAAACTTGAAATAATGCAATCTCAAGGTAATATGATATTTTATCATATTGATCATATATGGAATTTGAAACTTCTTCGCCTTTCGCTATTGTTGTCAGTCATTCACCCCTAGTTCCTGAAAGTATTGCAATACACATACACGACCTGGAATATGTACTACGCTATGGACAAGCCCAAAAGGACCCTAAGCGATCTGAAGAACGCATTATAATAAAAAAAGATAAGAAGCAATTAAATAACTATCGAGCAAGCATAGACTGCGCCCATCGGCTTGCTGAAAAAGTGCAAAAGACCTTAGAGGAAAAAGGAAAATCAATCCTAGATTGGATTTTAAGAGACCCAGGGGTTTATATTCGCGCTATTTCTGTTGCATTACTTAAAGAAGGTAGCGAGCGCATTTTTAATGAAATTGTACCCGCTGCCTGCCGTAGTTGTATAGATGAAGATATATTAGAATACTTTTTAACAGACCTACATATCGCTGATTTAGATAAAGATACATTTCTCACACCTTTTTTACAAGCCTATTGCGCTGGTAAACCCTTAAGCACCATAGAAAAAACATTTAAAAGGACACTCAAACTCCTCAAAAAAGATGAGACAAAAGATCATCCTGACTGCGAAGCAAGATATAACAATTTAGTATACTTATCAGATCTTTACATCAATCTTGATACTGACACCACTGCTCAAGCGCAAAGACGCGATCAACTATTATATTATCTCATTAAAAAAAATAAGCCAAAACTATTGAACATACGTTATTTTAAAGCGTTATTTGAGCAACATTGTCAAGAGGCAAAAGATATAACAACGCTTAATAAATATCTTAGCTTTGCAAGAGCCCAGGAATACATCAAGGTCATTGCCCATATTAAAGCAATAACTGCTCCATACGAAAAAAATCATATACCCGAAAAACTACCAGTAACCAGACCAGAAGCACAAAGCCCTTCTAAATTTTCTTTAGCACGAAGCACGCCCTCACCTAACGGCGCACAAAGCCCTTCTAAACTTCCTTCAGCACGAAGCACACCCTCACCTAAGGTCGTACTAAGCCCTTCAACTGCCTCTGCATTCTCAACTCTAGCGAAAGAAAGTCCTCCTCCTACCAATCACTCTAAAACTTTTAAACTCTTAAACTCATTCAATGGCTAGTACATCAGACTTTAAGGAAAAAAACCATGCAACAAAGGGTTTATTTCAAGCTTAGGAAGGGGTTCAATCATAATTGAACCAATAATGAAATATATTTTTATATTGACATTTTCTCAATAATATGTTACAACATGCAAAATTTCATATATATAACAAGAGAATTTCTATCATGCACATAAGAAAATATATCAAGCTTACTTTCTGTTTGCTGATTTTATCATCAAGTAGTGTTTTTGCTCTGCATCAACAGGCCCTGCCACCTGCCTATTTAAGCATCGATGGTTTTGATGCTTGTCTTAGTAGCGAAGAAATAGGCTCATCAAGCCAATATTGTCTCCCTAATCAAAAACCAGAAGGCTGCACAACAAAGGCCTGGAGCGATCTTCAACAGCAAAATATTCAAGGCTGTAGCGTTTGATCTAATAGTACGCCGTCAATTCCTGTTATCCCTGGCAGGGCATGTTCAGTATTGGATAAAGATTTTTCTAATTCTTTTTGCATCGAATCTATGCCCAAACCATACTCAAGATCTAGTCCAAAACCAGGATAGCGAAATTTTGAGTCAAAATTAGCTCGCCAATGATATAAACATTCCATTTGAACAGGGGTGGGGATCATTCCAAAATTTGCCAATAATGGATGAGCACCATGGTCTTTTAACCAATGCTGAACATGTGGCATTTTGTGTATCATTGCAAAACTTAAAGCAGTTATATTATTTTCTTAACCATAAGAACCTCTTACTTTTATTAAATCATCAATCAAGGCACCATTCTTTACCGCATATTCAAGACGCGCTATCAAAGAAAAAGTTGTGGGTATTGTCTTTCCTCGCCTTAAAATATCTAATAACATAGTACTTCTTCTATTTTTGTATCTTGTTTTTGTTGTACCACGGTAGCATATCCTTCATGTAAGCACTTCAAATAAGGTTAATTATATTTTTGCAAAAAGTAAAGCATCCATAGCTTTTGTGCTATCAAATGCTTATACCCTACTTGTGCAAACCGCTGTAGCAATAATACTAGATCTATGCTAACCTAGCACAATATTTTTTCGCGTCTAAGGAGAATACGACATGAGCTACCGCACTGAAACAGATACCATGGGTGAAATACAAGTTCCCAACGATAAATACTGGGGCGCACAAACCCAACGATCCTTGCACCATTTTTCCATAGGCAAAGAAAATATGCCCACTGAAGTAATTCATGCTTTTGCAATATTAAAAAAAGCAGCAGCGACAACAAACCATCATCTTGGGATTTTAGAAGAAGATAAAGCCCAAGCAATTGCCAATGCCTGCGATCAAATTCTCTCTGGCCAACTAGAAGATCACTTTCCCCTATTTGTGTGGCAAACTGGCTCTGGAACACAAAGCAATATGAATGTTAATGAAGTAATTGCTAATGTAGCTAATGAACAACAAAACCAAGCACTGGGCGGTAAATTTCCCATACACCCAAACGATGATGTCAATAAAGCGCAAAGCTCCAATGACACCTTCCCTACAGCTATGCATATTGCAGCGGCAAAAGCCTTACATGATCAACTTATTCCAGCGCTTGAAAAGATTATTAAAACCATGGATAAAAAAATCCAAGCCTTTATGCCCTACATTAAATCAGGCCGCACCCATCTGATGGATGCAACACCAATTAGTCTAGGCCAAGAATTTTCAGGCTATAGCACCCAACTTAAAAATGCTCTTGACCATATCAAAGCATCTCTAAATTCGCTCTACCCTTTGGCACTGGGCGGAACTGCTGTTGGAACGGGCCTTAATACCCACCCAAAATTCGCAGATCACGTAGCACAAGAAATTGCCAAATTAAGCGGACTCCCTTTTAGCTCTGCAGAAAATAAATTTGAGGCTTTAGCCTGCCACGACGCGATAGTTTATAGCCACGGTGCACTCAAAACCTTAGCCTGCTCTATCATGAAAATTGCCAATGATATTCGCTTAATGGGCTCAGGACCGCGCTGTGGTCTTAACGAATTAATCCTTCCAGCCAATGAACCAGGCTCCTCTATTATGCCTGGCAAAGTCAATCCAACCCAGTGCGAAGCCCTTACCATGATTGCAGCCCAAGTGATGGGCAATGATACTGCCATCAATGTTGCCGGTAGCAACGGTCATTTTGAACTCAATGTTTTTAAACCAGTGATGATTTACAACTTCTTACAAAGTGTCAATATCTTAGCAGATGGTCTGTGCAATTTTGATCAATTTTGTTTGCAGGGCCTTGAAGCCAATACCAAACGATTACATTATTATCAAGATCATACCTTAATGCTGGTAACGGCATTAAATAGTCATATTGGATATGAAAAAGCAGCAAAAATTGCCAAATATGCCCATCAAAACGACTGCACCCTAAAAGATGCCGGCATTGCGCTTGATATTATAAGTGCTGAAGATTTTGATGCTTGGGTAGTTCCTGAAAAAATGATAGCACCTTCAGTTTAATTACCAAAGGTGCTATGAATATAAGCTTATGCGTGAAACATTTACCACATATCTAATGTGATACTTTGGTTTTACGCTTCTTATTAATTTTGCCAGAAAAGTCAAATTGCAATTTGTCATTTTTAGCCGTAATTTTAACTAAACCGCCCTCTCTTAAGCAACCGAAAAGAATTTCATCAGCCAAAGGCTTTTTAATTTTATTCTGTATTAAACGGCCCATGGGTCTTGCACCCTGTTCTTGTGAATAACCATGCTCAGCAAGCCATAAGCGCGCTGATGATGAGAGCTCCAAAGAAACACGCTTTTCATCAAGCTGACCTTGCAACTGCGCAATGAATTTATTCGCAACACTCTTAACAATTTCCAAGGAAAGTGCTTCAAATTGAACAATAGCATCTAGCCTATTTCTAAATTCAGGAGAAAATGCTTTTTTAATTGCACCCATACGATCACTGGTATGATCCTGCTCAACAAAACCCATACTGCTTCTTGAACCCTCTTGTGAGCCTGCATTAGAAGTCATGACGATAATACAGTTTCTAAAATCAGCCTTACGACCATTACTATCGGTTAAGGAACCATTATCCATCACCTGAAGTAAAATATTGTATATATCCATATGAGCTTTTTCAATTTCATCCAGCAGTAATATCGAGTATGGATGTTTTGTAATTTCATCGGTTAACAAACCACCCTTATCATGACCAACATAACCAGGAGGTGAGCCAATTAAACGTGCAACCGAGTGCCCTTCCATATATTCAGACATATCAAAACGTAGTAGCGGAATACCAAGTAGCTCGCCTAATTGCTTACAAAGTTCTGTTTTACCTACCCCAGTTGGGCCTGCAAGTAAGAAAGAACCCCAAGGCTTATTAATGTCTTTTAAGCCAGCTCGAGCAAGCTTAATGACGGTTACAAGTTTATCAATAGCATGATCTTGACCATAAATAACCATTTTTAGATCTTTATCAAGATTTTTTAAGGCTTGTCGATCAGAAACATTAACGCTTTTAGCTGGAATACGCGCCATATCTGCTACCATATTTTCTACATCTTTAACTTTAATTGTTTTGGTACGCTTTGCTTTTTCATTGAGTCTGTAGAATGAACCAAGCTCGTCAATTACATCAATGGCTGTATCTGGCAAAAAACGCTCTGACAAATGCTTGGATGCTAAATCAGCAGCAGCATGCAAGGCTGTATCACTGTAACGAACATGGTGATGTTGCTCAAAATAAGGTTTTAAGCCCTTGAGTATTTCAACGGTTTGTTCAACCGAAGGCTCTTCAATATCAATTTTCTGAAAACGTCTAGCTAATGCATGATCTTGCTCAAAAATAGTACGGTATTCTTGATACGTAGTAGAACCCATGCAACGCAAATCACCAGCAGACAACAATGGCTTAATTAAATTTGAAGCATCCATTACACCACCAGAAGCAGCCCCTGCACCAATAATCGTATGAATTTCATCAATAAATAATATTGCATGTGCCTCATCTTGCAGTGCTTTTAACACCGCTTTAAAACGTTTTTCAAAATCACCTCTATATTTAGTTCCTGCTAATAAGGCCCCTAAATCTAAAGCATAAACCACCGACTCCTGAATGACCTCAGGAACTTCCTTATCTACAATGCGCTTGGCTAAACCTTCTGCAATAGCGGTTTTACCAACCCCTGCCTCCCCAACTAGCAAAGGATTATTCTTACGACGACGACAAACAACCTGAATCACCCTTGCAACTTCTTTATCACGCCCTACTAAAGGATCAATCTTGCCACCTTGAGCTTTTTGATTAAGGTTAATAACATATAAGTCTAAAGGACTTTTCTTGCCCCCGGCTTGATGTCCTTGTTGTTCATCAGTCTCTTCTTGATAGAAAAAGCCCATTTGCTCGCTTTCTTGCGGATTGTCTGCTTCAGTACCTTCAGACTTGCTAATACCATGCGAAATATAATTTACCACATCAAGGCGGGTTAAATTTTGCTTATACAAGCAATGTACCGCCTGCGAATCTTGCTCACTAAAAATAGCAACCAGTACATTAGCGCCGGTAACCTTAGAGCGGCCAGATGACTGAACATGAAATACAGCACGCTGTAATACACGCTGAAAACCAAGCGTCGGCTGCGTTTCCAAGCCTTCTTTTTCATTGGGATCAATTAATGGCGTAGTATTGCTTAAAAAGCTCTCTAGCTCGCCGCGTAAAGCTTCAATGTCCACTTCACATGCACTAAGCACCTCCATCACTGATTTATTATCTAATAAAGATAAGAGTAAATGCTCAACCGTCAAATATTCATGCAAGTTATTGCTTGCATCGTTAAAAGCTCGGTTTAAATCACGTTCTAAATCTGGGTCTAAAAAGTTAGTCATGGCAATACTCCTTCTTATTAATTATCAGATCGCTCCAAAATACATTTCATTGGAACACCTTTCTGATCAGCTATACGTGTTATTTTTGATACTTTAGTTTGGGCTATGTCAAACGAATATAGACCACAAACGCAAGATCCGTCAAAGTGTGTCTTCATCATGGTATTGCGTGCACAATCGTCTACCATATGAAACACATCTTTCAATGTCTTTACCACAAACTCCATGGGGGTAAAGTCATCGTTAAGCAAAATAACCTTGTACTCGTTACAGTTTAAGCGCTGCTTTGCTATGCCCTCATCTCTACTGGTTTCTTTTGCCATGATCATGTCCATCATTTCCCGTATCGAGTAGTATAGCAGCTTTTTTAAAAATATTTTTTTATTTGCAATATTTTATAAAAAATCCTTTATTTCACAGCTCTGATTAGGCCATATTCTCAACCAGCTTATGAGAAAACGCTGAACAGCTGAGTAATTGTGCATCACTCATCAAGCGTTCAAAATCATAAGTAACCTGGCGTGATTGTATGGTTTTGCTCATTGCTTCAATAATAAGATCTGCCGCTTCAAACCAGCCTAAATGGCGTAACATCATTTCTGCAGACAAAATTAATGAACCAGGATTAACTTTATCTTGGCCGGCATATTTAGGGGCTGTACCATGGGTTGCTTCAAAAATAGCGACTTTATCACCCAAGTTAGCGCCTGGTGCAATACCAATACCGCCTACTTGAGCTGCTAGTGCATCTGAAACATAATCGCCATTAAGATTCAAAGTTGCAATCACATCATATTCTTTAGGACGGAGAAGAATTTGTTGTAAGAAAGCATCCGCGATAACATCTTTAACGGTTATTGTTTTGCCGGTTTGAGGGTTTTTAAAAGTACACCAAGGACCGCCGTCTAATAGTGTTGCGCCAAATTCTTTTTGAGCTAATTCATAGCCCCAATCTTTAAAAGCACCCTCAGTAAATTTCATAATATTACCTTTGTGTACCAAAGTAACACTATCGCGGTCATTATCGATCGCGTATTGGATAGCTGCACGCACAAGACGCTGGGTTCCTTGTTTGGAGACCGGTTTAATGCCAATGCCACAGCCTGTATTAAAACGAATTTTTTTAACATCCATTTCTTGTTCTAAAAATGTAATGAGTTTTTGAGCACCTTCAGAGTCAGCTTGATATTCAATACCGGCATAAATATCTTCAGAGTTTTCTCTAAAAATAACCATATTAGTGTGTTCAGGATTTTTAAGCGGGCTTGGCGTGCCATTAAAATAACGCACTGGACGCAAACAAGTATAAAGATCAAGTTCCTGACGCAATGCAACATTTAAAGAACGAATACCGCCGCCAACAGGAGTAGTTAAAGGTCCCTTTATAGAAACAACATATTGTTTTGCAGCCTCTAGAGTTTCTTCGGGCAGCCATTGATCTTGACCATAAACCTTACACGCTTTCTCACCAGCATAAATTTCCATCCAAGCGATTTTGCGCTCACCTCCATAGGCCTTTGAAACAGCAGAGTCTACAGCATTTCTCATTGCAGGTGTAATATCAACACCAATACCATCACCTTCAATAAACGGAATGATAGGATTATTAGGAACCTGCATTTGGTTATTTTCGTAGCGAATTGCGCTACCATCTTGTGGTACTTGGATATGTTGATAAGTCATGCGTGTAAACTCCCTTAGCTAAAATGGCTTAGCCCTGTGCTTGGACTAAAAATTTATGAAGCCCCACTATAGCAAAGAATTTTCTTCAATGCATTAAGTTTTTAGCTTTTAAAGATTATCGCTGGCAAGGGTGGTTTGTTGACTTTGGTAAAGACGGCTATAAGCTAGGCATTTTTCTTGCATAGGCAAATACAGGGCCAGAAAAATCTTATGTGTCTTGTAGTGCTTTTGCAGATGATCGCGATAACGAAATAACTGCGCTTGATGTAATTCTTTTAAGGCCGCAAAGCTCGCCTGTGAATGCTCAAAATGGCGATCAAAGATAAATTTATAGTCGACAATCCATAGTTCCCCTTGATTATTGATAAACCAATAATCAATTTGATGTTGTTGAAGCTGATCGCCTTCAAGCGTTGCAAAGGCATATTCGCTATGCCATGTTGGGTGTGCTAAATCAAACATCCCGCCTTTTTGTTTAATCAATTGCATAAATCTTTTTGCCATGGGCACCATGTTTTGATGCACTACTTGCATCACTTGTGCATCAAAATGGTAAGGGGCACACTGCACATCAAAGTATTGACCGATAGCAAGTACATCTGAAAACAAATTTGGATGCAACATCGCTTGTTGTAAAAAGCTATGACCAATGACTCCAAGGGTTTTATAAACCCAACCTTGCCCATCTAGTGGCACAGGAGGATTTTGACTAAGGCTAGATTCTTGTGGCATATACACCTTTAAGGGATCAAACGCAGCAATATCTAGTTGGGTTTGAGCTCTAGTGCGCAAGCCTTGTTTTTTTTCTATGTAATGGGCCTCTTGTGAAGATGCCTCATGGTGCTTAAGTGATGAAGCATCGATGGTTTTATCCAATAAAGAGAGAAAACTAGAACCTATTGGCTTGGCAATATTTTGATTACGATCTAGTGTATAATCACCATATAAGAACAAATCGCTAATAGCCCGTGTGCATCCAACATAAAACAATCTTTGTAATTCAAAGGCTTGTTTATGTTTATTAAGTATGCTTAAGAACTGATACAAGCTTTGAGACTGTGCTTTACTTTGGTGATAAATGCCAAATAAAACCAAAGCATCCATTGCTAAAAAGCGCATTAAGGCGCCACTTTGACTGCGCCCAGCTTGCTCCAAAAAAGGCATCCATACTGCATCAAATTCCAAGCCCTTTGCTTTATGTATGGTCATAATTTGCAAAACCCCTGGCTCTGCTTGTTCTTTGGATTGTAAAAATAGACCCTGAACACGAGTTTCTATTTCATCACGAGCAGGCAGGTGCACCTGAGTGGCTATCAGTGGCTCAAACACATTAAAGAAACTTTCGATACAATCAACACTGGAGGCATCGCCATAGGCATTTTTAAGATCTAGTGCTTTTGTACAATAGCGTATTAAGTGCATAATAGGCACCTGACCTTTTAATTGTTGGCATTGAATCATAATGTGATAAAAGGCTTTAACGCGACAAGCACATGCTTCTGATAAGGCTTCTAAAAATTCAGCTTGCAATAGTCCTGATAAAATACTCTCTTCATCGGATAATAGATGCAACTGTTTTAAAGAGAGCCCCATAAGTGGAGAGCGCAAAAGAGCCAGATAAGATATTTTATCACTTTCATCATCAATAGCATAACACAGTGATAGGAGATCTCTGATAATAGCTTCTTGTGATAATGCAATAATATCAATCTGAGAAACAGCAAGGGATGCTTTGTCTATATAGGGCATTATTTTATCTAGCTGAGCACGATTGCGTACTAAAAGCGCCATGGTTTTATCGGGATTTTTTTTCCTATATGCCACAATATCTTCAACCACTTTCTGTGCTTGCGCCCTACCCTTAGGAGCAATAAGAAAATCTTGGTGCACCCCGCTATTGTGCTCAGATTCTTTATTGCTTACGCTCTCGCTATAAGGCATTGCGCCTAATAAGCGCTGACTTTCTAAAGGCATGATGCGTGCAAAATGGCTATTTACCCATTGGATAATAGTATTGGTGCTACGAAAATTACAACGCAACTGAAGATGCATGAGGGTAATACCGCCAATTCCTTCATCAATGGCTTGTTGAAATAAAGCAACATCTGCCTGG
>CACEWE010000007.1 GCA_902563055.1 uncultured Gammaproteobacteria bacterium
GGCTTTTCAAATAAGTTACAAAATGCATCTATGCCCAAGTCCGTATCATACTGAGAGGCAGAAGCAGCACGCTTGGGAACCAACCATGACTTAAGCCAGGTAAAAAGGCCATGTGCATCACAAGCGCTATAGTGCACCTGATGATGCTCTAAGGCTTGTTGCCACTTTTGAATAATGGCTTGGTCTTGGTCACTTGAGTAACTTTTATCATCAAGCGCCGCCTGATCCCGATAACACACCACATATGCAAGACGTCTTCGAGCATAAAAGCATGCTCCAGTGGTATGATCCTTAAAGCCGGATCCAAGCTTATAACGCAAGAGGTGATCTTTGAGAATAAAATTACAAGCCGGGTTTTGATTGAGCGAGGCACCATAGTGCGCATCGCCCTCTTGGTCTTGAAGGAAAAATTGCACCACCCACGGACCTTGATCACTGTAATAATGCGGAAAAACATCGGCAAAAATATGCATCCAACGCAATTGATTGGCTTCTTGGGCTTGTTGATTATGACCACTGCAATCAGGCAGTGTTATTTGAAACACCCAGGCCCGGCGCCGACCATCTTTTAAAATAAATGCCCCAGATGCGCTATCATAATCACGAAAGCCAAGATAATTTAACCAAAAATGATTTTTATAATAGCTCTGTTGTTGCTGCTTCTTGGTTTGTGACCAAGAGAAATTTTTAAAATTAAATCCTGGCATCTGGAGCCTCCAAATCACCAGACACCGCTTGAAAATAACTGTGCGGATATAAACTAAAAGCAGTTTGATAGGCACTGATGGGCCGATGATCATCCCCAGAGTAGCGTGCCTGAACATAGATTTTGACAACCGGATTACTAATTCGCCTAAAACCTTGAATATCCGCGCCCTCCTGGCCCACAGCATCAAGATACACCTTCTTAGGTGCAAGCATAGCAGTATCGCTTTGGAGCACCGCCTGATGATAGGCGCGCTTTAAGGGCATTTTGGCCTCTGTTTTAGCTTGCTGCAATGCACTACAGCCACTTAAGGCTATGAGCTGCACGATCATTATGCCCTTAGCGATAGGCTTTGATTTTGCGCGCTTTTTTCTCTTGATCAAGTGCAATCTCCTTATTTACCACCATCATTAACGGGCGCAACTGCTTGGATTGCGCCATTACATTTGAAACAAAAACATAGTCAATTAAATGATTCGCTCGCTTTTGCCACCAATCCTCAACCCCTGCAGCAGCCCCTGCAATACTTTGCCCACCAGCATAGGTATTGGCATTAGCAATACTTTGTAACATCGAGGCTCCAGGATTCTGTTGGGTTTGAAGCTGTGACTGGGAGAGCGCATTACCATATGCCTTCATCGCACTAATGGCTGCTGCACCCATTAAATACCGCCCCCCATCGCCATGGTATTGACCATGGATATAAGGATTACCACTCTCATCAAGAATATCGGCCAAACTCGCATCTCCTTGCGCTCTTTTAGTTATGACCTGCTGATTATTAAAGATAAAAGTTAAAGATTGGACATGACAAATAACACTGGAAGAGAGAATATCGCCCTCACATAATGCAGATCCCATCATATGATTTAAATCACTGGGCAAATGCAGTCCCATAGCCGTAAGACCCGGTGTTTTTACTACAAAATGAAAGGAAATAGGTTCCATAATACTATTATCCACCGGAATCCGGCCAATTAAGGGCTGCAAGGCAACAATCGGTAAAAAACTATTTGCAGGAATCGTTAAATGTAAAGAACGCTTATGGGCTTTGATGGGCTTTTGCCAATGAGGCATGTGCCAAGATGGCGCTTCTTGTTGTGATTGGAGCGCTTGTTGTAATAAATCCACATGAGGTCTTTTGAGACTTGGGCCCATACTAATAGCAGCCGGATACACCCTTGGCACCGTTTTCACATGCACGCTTTTAGAATCCACCTTGGGAGGCTGGAGCAAAATGGACTTTGGCGATGGGGTTTGTGTACTTGCATGCTGCTGATGTTTTTGTTGTTCCATTTTAAGCAGTGCTGCACTGAGGCGCTGAACCTTATCGGCTAAATTCGACTCCTTTAAGGCAATGCTATTAAGGCTTGCACTGGTGATCATTTGACTATCTTGATCCAGATTTGTTGTTTGAGGCAAGGATGGTTTGCGTTGTTGATGGAAGCTTGGTTTTTGCATCATGCCATCAAACACCGCCACAACAATGATCAACACAATAAAAACCAGCACATAGGACTTAGGTATTTTTTTGAACATTTATCGCTCCTTGACAATGCTTGCGTAAATAGGCGTAAGCATCTTGCTTGCTTAATAAAAATACCGTACTTTCATCACCAAGATGGTGGTAAGGTGCTAAGTGCTGGTAAGGAAAAAAACTCACTGCCCTGCCTTTGGCGCATAATAGATTAGGGTCAAGATCAATAGGATAGTCATGCATATTTTTAATCTTTATGGCAGTCAGTTGCCAAGCGCGATGGTACCATGTTGCAATAGGAATACTGATAAATTCACCCGCCAAACTTAAATTAAAAGGCTGTGACGCGTAGCGGTATAAAAGCCCAATATGCCAAGGGTTGGGATTTAAGCGCGCTGGTCCATATAAGCTTAAAATGCCATAGCGAAACCAATCGCTTAAGCTTAAATTTTCTAAAGGTCTAGCGCTGTGAACATAGGGATCAATAATTATATTAAGCGGGCTTGTAGCCGCACCTTCAAGCGCATGCAAATGGAGCGTAATGGGCTGCTGATCCTTGCTGCGCAATACCGTAATAGCATGTTCCTTAAAAGGTTTCTTGGCTCTAATGGCCAGTAATTGCTGGTTATATTCCAACTGCACATCGCGGCGGTAGCTTGCGCTATCTGCTAGGCTCACTGGCATAGAAAAATGCAGCAAACGGGTTTGCCCAATAGGCAAAGCAATATCTATTGGATCACCATGCCAAATCTTCAGCATCGCAGGCTCTGCCAATACGCCCTGCATCATCAAAAAACTCAAGACCAAAAGAGTGTATAATTTACGCTTCATGAGGTTCATCCTTTAACAAATATGGTCGATGACCATAAGATACAATGACCAAACCCCAGGCATTTTCAGCGCGCTCTACAATAAGCTCATACACCATTGCGGCGTGATAAATAGTTTGTTGCTCATCAGGCTGATCTTTATGGCTGACATTGTCTAAGAGCGTTTGATCTAAAACCACCTTGACGCGCCAACGGCCTTGACCAAGATAATCCACCGATTGTTCTGGCGAGCTACCCTGATGCATCAAAGCAATTTGACGATGATCATGCCATAAATGGGCCTGAATAAGTGACTGGCGCTTGGCTAAAACTTCTTGGTAAAAATTTGGCGAGAGAAAATTTTTATAATCTTGTATATGCCAATCTTTTGCACCATAACTATTAACACCCTGCCACACATAGTAAGCAAAACCATAGATCTTTGCCTTGCTCACCTGATCTGGATGTAAGATCATGCCATGGTCTGGAAGGGGCGCAGGAATATAAACGCGCAAATGATCTGGCGTATGAAACAGTAACAGCGCCAAATACACATTCAGAAAAAAACTACAGCATAAACTTACGCCAAACACCCAAAGATGCAGCTTGGCATTGGCAAGGGCATCTTCAAAGGGGCTCATGATACACCACCAACCAAGGTCCACTATGTTGAATATAAGGCCTAATCAAGCCCGCTTGTTGTAAAAGCTGATAGTATCGTTGTTGCCAATAGCCATCTGGATACTGCTGTAATAAACGGGAAAAACGTCCAGCTAGCAGCACTACTGCGCCAATACTTAAAGGTATGCTTAAAGACAAAGCCCACATCAAGCGCCAAGAAAAACACATAAAAACCAGCATCAAGCCAAGCACTATCGTCAGCCACACCACCTGCGATAAAACAAGCATGGCCCGGCCACTTAAGCCACGATATACCGCAGGTGCGCGCTGAATATGATACAGTACCATGGTTGGATCAAGCATTATTTAACTCCCATAATTTAAACCACTAAAGGCATACGCAATCAAAAGCAGACC
This sequence comes from uncultured Gammaproteobacteria bacterium, assembly GCA_902563055.1. GTDB lineage: Bacteria > Pseudomonadota > Gammaproteobacteria > Francisellales > CACEW01 > CACEW01. The sequence continues at coordinate 4,031 of CACEWE010000007.1, forward strand.
GGCGGTTATTGCACCGCCAACAAGCACCATTTGTAATAGGAAATTTGAATGTTCCTTCGTTTTAGCATCTTGTTGCAGGCGGTTGATAATGATGACTATACCCATTAGCATCAAAAGCGCCCCTAAAATAACTGCGCCCCACTTGAGAAACTTTTCAGCTGTTTTACCAAGACCTCCAATGACATCGCCATTTTGAATGCTACTGGTATCGGTTTGCCATGGGTCTTGATCTGCTGCAAATAAAGGCACCGTCAATGCGCCATATAACATAATGGCACAGCGTAGATAGCCATGATAAATTTTTTTTATGATTTTCATATTTTCTCCTTAAGATCCCAGTACATACAAAGCCAAACACAGCGCAAAACCCAAAGACAACAAGGATAATAAAAACCACGGCGCACCATCATTGCCATATTTGGGATCTAAAAACAGCAGCAACATCGATACCATGCCCAGCGCCACCACCATCACCAAGCCGGTCCCAATTGCAACCATATAATGGTGTAAACTATCAGGAGAAATGGCACAGCTTTTGATAAAAGCTTGAATTTGATCATTGCTCATGCTCATGATTGCCCCTTCCAATTTGGATGTGTGCTGTAGTGTTTGTGCAATAGGGGAATGGATTGAATATGCCAACGATCTTTTTGTAAGGCCTGTGAGATGCCACCCTCAATGGTATTGATATCAGAGATTAAGGCTGCGTATTGAAATTGTAGATTGGCGCTGGGGTCTTGATGCTTTTGTGCTTCTGTTAATAAGGGATACACCGCTGTAATCACTTGTTGCACTTGCTGCAAATAGTGAATCTCAGCTTTGCTATAGCCATAAACAGGCAACTGAAACGGCAACAGACCAAGAAAAAGAAAAACATAGTACATTTTGCTTTTACACATCTGCTACTCCTTTTTGTGCACCAGCATCGGCAAGCACTTGACCCTGGCCATAACGTGCTTTGGCGATTTTCTCAAAAAGCGCATTAATGGCTAATAATTTTGAAACTTGGCTGTGTTCATTGATAACCGCCTGACGCACATAATTCTTAATCATGGCTGGATCATCACTGGCCAAAGCCAAAATAATATTTGGATCCAAATGCCGCTTGGCATAGATAGAACCAATTGCAGAAGTATGGATAATATGTTGATACTGTTGCCATTGACTGCGCGATAAATGCCAGCTTTGCGCTAAGCTATTGGTTTTTTCAAAATGACCAATTGCGATAGAATCAGCAACGATGGATTCTTGATTTAAGCCCCAGGCCCTGGTGCATATAAGAAGCATAGTAAACCCTAAAAACAGTGTTAACTTCATGATCGCACCATTCTTATTTGACAAGGCTGACCATCTGGGTGCCAATAGTGTCTTTTAGAGACAGGCACCACCATATTGCTCATCACCCATGGCTCCTTGCCACAATTATCTGGGCTAAGGCGCACCTTGTTTTTTGCTCTTGCTGGAGGACTACTCAATTGGCTTCTGGGACGAAGATTAAGATTATCACACCCTGCTAACGGGGCTAAAAGACAAATCATCAAGCATCCAATAAAGGCATGATACATCATAGTAAAACCTTTACTTGGCGCGCGGGGTTTTGAAAAAAAATAACATAATGTTCCTTGCTATTAATGCTGGCAAGACGCCAACCTAAACGACTTTGGTTTTGCATCATCAAGGCATAATCACCGCCAATGCGAATGGTTACCTTGGGAATTTGATTCCAGTAATCCAAACCCACCACATGAAATGGCAACAGGCTTGGGTCTAGATAGTGAGGCCCTATAAGATGGTGTTGTAAATGATGAATTTGAAGCGCCAACTGGCCATTTTGCTGTTGATTTTGGGTTTGTAGTTGCTGCATTTGCGCGAGCAATGTTTGACGATGCGCTTGCGTGTCGGCTAAGGCACGAGTGAGTTTTTCTAAGGTGGCTTGCACCTTAGAAAGCACATCAGGAGCCAGGTCTTTGTGCGTAGCTAAACTATCTTGTAAATTTTGTACCCTGGCATTTAATTGCACTAAGGCTTGAGATTCTTTGTTAGAATCTGGTTTATGGTGCGCAGAGAACACATGATAACAAAAGAGAAAAAGCAACAGTAATAGGCTAAGCACAAAGGAAATAATTAAGGTGTTTTGGCGATGTTTGTTTGCATGCTTAATAGTGTTTTGATATCCATCAACACAAACCGCATAGCATTTTAAGGCCATCGGTTTGCATTTTTGGACAAGATGGTTCCAGCTAGTGATTTTTGTCATGATATGCTCCTTGAATATCGGCAAGCTCAGGCCGCAAACGAAAACTTACATAGCGATGCAAAGGGTCCACCACCACTTGCCAACTGCTACCAACTAAGCTTGCTAAAAGCGCGGCTAAGGGCAGTGGCCCAATTTGACGATCCACCTCAGCCAAGGTTTGAAACAAAAGTGCATGCACCGCTTCAGTTCGAAAATCTTGCGGTAATAATCGATAACCAGAAAATTGCAGTACATAAGCTAAAGCCCCTTGAATAGAGGTGATGCTTTGTGGAAAATGAATCAATACTTGCTGATCCATCAAGGGCTTTTGTGACTTTTGAGTATGAAGACCAACAGCCACATAACGACTTAATGTTGGCTGCTGGTCTGCAAAAGCACTTGTTATCACAAACAAGGCTAGTACCAAGCCGCAATGCTTGATCATACGCTCCCCCGAAAATCAAATTGATTATAATTTACCCATATGATCAATTTATCATCAATGGTTTTTATGGTCAAGCTTTTTTTAAACCAGAAAACTGTTTTACAAACTCAAAAATCATAAAGATCTAAGCCAGAAGCAATAAAATGCTGGACACAAAGGATAAATCATATAGAATATGCGAAAAAAAAGGAGTTCATCATGGAAACACAAGCTTATAATGAAATTTCACTTGCAGATATTTTTTCTGTTTACCTTAAGAGAAAATGGCTTTTTCTAACAGTACTATGCACCTGCTTTATTGCAGTTTTCATAGCAACCATGCCGTTTAAGAAATATACCTATACCAGCAGCTATATATTGCCAAGCTTTATCAATCTTAATGCTGGGCAGGAGCAAAAATCAGATAGTGCTATCAGTTCTAATCAACAATTTGCCATTAGCCAAAACAATATTGTATCCGCTACAGCAGAAAAAACAGCACTTTCAGATATTCCGTATAACACTATAGAACAGAGCGTCTTTGAGCCTAGTAATGCAATTTTTTGGATCAATAGTGAAATTGCACCTTTATACAATTCACCTTCACTCCGCGCTGAACAATCAACCGCTAAATTGTTCTCTACCAACACCGGTGGGCCAAGCACTGGATCCAGTCTTAATACCGCAGTCAACAAATCAGCAATAGACATTGAGCTAAGCGGCAAAAAGCAATCAGAAACCCAACTTAAGAAAAATTTTACACTTGTTGCTCAGAGCATATCGACTCTTTTTGCAGGGAAAACTTCTATTTTTAAAAGTTTCCTTAACCGGGATGCTCGATCCAATCAAAATAAGCTTCAAAGCCTCGAGCAAAATCAAGCTCTACTGCAACAGCAAATAACCTTTCTAACAAATCAAATCTCAAATCTAGAGTCACAATCAAATGACATGTTCACGTCGCAAAAAAATAGTGCTCTAGAGCTAAGCACAGCCACACTTAGTCTTAAGAATGATCAACTAGCAAATTATCACCAAATAACCAATCAGCTACTGCAAAAACAAGATCTACTGCAAATGAATAAGGCGAGCATCGTTAAAATGCAAGAAATCATTTCCACACAAAAAAATATGCTACAGTCTATCACTCCAGGCCATATGGCTCCTAGCTTTGAAACAAAAAGCAACAATCTTGTGCTTTTAGGCATTGCATTTATGATTGCATTTATACTTGCTGTTATGGTACCTCCCCTTGTAGAGCTTGCAAGTAACATCAAACTTAAGCAAGATACACTTGCCCACGCATAAAGTAGTATAGCTCGTTCCATACACGCATTGCTTTATACACACTTGCATAACTTTGCTAATTTTGGTTCAATAGTACACTGATTTGCTAACGGATACGCTGATGGCTCTCACCCCAAGCACCATGATGCCACTTGGTACAAGTGCACCAGACTTTACCCTTCCAGATACTCTTAGCAACAAAACACTTAACCTTTATCAATACACTAAAGATCAAGCAGTTGTCATTGCCTTTATCTGCAACCACTGCCCCTTCGTCGTCCATATTATCGATAGCTTTTGCCAATGCGCCAAGGACTATCAAGACCATAACATTGCCTTTATAGCTATTTCTTCTAACGATATTGATGCATACCCCCAAGATCATCCGGATAAAATGCAAGCATTAGCTCAGGAAAAAGACTTTTCTTTTCCTTATCTTTATGATGCCAGTCAAGAAATTGCCCAGGCCTATGATGCCGCCTGTACGCCAGATTTATATTTTTTTGATCAAGCGCATAAACTTTGTTATCGTGGTCGCTATGATGCTACAAGGCCCGGGCAAGGCATAGCTGATGGCGCAGATTTAAAAGCGGCATTAGATGCCTACTTAAATCAAACCCCTATCAGCGATGCACAATTGCCAAGCATGGGCTGTAATATCAAATGGAAAAGCCACATCCAGTCATCATAAGGAGCCCAACCATGTCGCAAAGACCCGCCAGACGCATGATTCGCGTATTAAATGCCTTTGAGCAATTTATTTATAGCCAAACCTTTGGTGGCGTTTTATTAATTTTTTGTACCATCATTGCCTTGATTTGGGCTAACTCGCCGCAAGCTGGCATCTACTTTGGTATCAACCATGCCGAGTTTGGTCTTCATATCGAGAGCTTGAATTTTGATATGCAAGTTCACGCCTGGATTAATGATGGCTTAATGGCGATATTCTTCTTATTGGTAGGACTTGAAATTAAACGAGAACTCGCCATTGGTGAGCTTAGCGCTTGGGACAAAGCACTCTTACCTATTGGTGCTGCCATTGGTGGTATGGTTTTTCCGGCACTTATTTTTGTTCTTTTTAATGCAAAACATGCATCTTTAAGCGGCTGGGCTATTCCGTGTGCTACGGATATTGCATTTGCACTGGGTATTTTATCTTTACTGAGCAAAAGAATTCCCAAATCCTTAATTGTCTTTTTATCCGCCATTGCTATTGCCGATGATTTAGGAGCAGTTATTATTATTGCGCTTTTTTATACCGCGCAAATCCATCAAATGTTTTTATTGATGGCTTTGTTTTTCTTTTTAATACTCTTAACCCTTAATTATTTTGGGGTCTATAAACTGCGTTACTACCTCTTCTTTGGTTTGCTTTTGTGGATGGCCTTATTAAATAGCGGTGTTCATGCCACTATTGCTGGAGTTTTAATTGCCATGAGCATTCCTGTTAGAACTGAACATAACCCTCAAGCTATTACAGATACCTTAAATGCTTTAATGAACCGTCTATGTGTAGTTAAAAAGGCCTCAGAGAAACAAGAAAAAGAACAGTTAGAAATCATTCACTCTATAGAAAGCCTGGTCCATCATGTCGAATCGCCTCTGCAACGTTTAGAACACAGCTTACATGCACTGGTCACCTATTTGATTATTCCCATCTTTGTCTTATTTAATGCTGGGGTGAGTTTTCAAGACATTTCTTTTCACCAAGCCATTGCACACCCACTAACGCTGGGTATTATTTTTGGTCTTTTATTTGGTAAAACCATTGGAATTTTTCTTAGCAGCTATGTTTTAGTCAAACTGCGCTGGGTCAGCCTACCCAAAGGTTTAAACCTCAAACTTATTTTTCCAACAAGTATACTTGCTGGTATTGGTTTTACAATGTCTATTTTTATTGCAGAATTGGCATTTCCAAATCAAATACAACTTTTGCCTCTAGCTAAAACAGGAATTTTAATCGCCTCCTTAATTGCCGGAGTTGCAGGGTTTGTACTATTGTATATTTTTAGCGCCCAATCCAAGCCTAGGCCATTAGAAACGCTTAACTTTGAAGGCCATGCTGATTAATATCTAAACATGAAAATTACCCATAATGTCTAATTGGATTCAAACAATGATAAAAACAAGCTCAAAGCCTGTAATAAAGGACAAAAAAAAACAAAATATTCAACAAACCACCTTACAGGGCAAAGCTATTAAAGTGCGGCTTATTCCTATTGGCGCTGCGATTGTTGCACTAGAGGTGAAAGACAAAGATGGTCACTGGCAAGATGTGGTTTTAGGCTATGATGATCTTGATCATTATCTTAAATATAATGAACCGGCCATTGGTGTGGTGCATGCGCTTTTAAGCAACCGCACTAAAAATGCCTCTTTTAGCTTAGAAAATCAAAATTATCATCTACACAAAAATGTTGCTCCGCATGCCTTACATGCCGGAGACATACGCTCTAAGCATTTTGAATCAAGGCCTATTGATGAAAAAGATAAGAAAGGCATTTGCTATTATTATCAAACTAGTGACCTTTTTGAAGGACTCCCAGGGCCATCCAAAATCAGCATTGCTTATTATCTTGATCAAGATGATCTTTTTTATATTGATTATCAGGTAGAGGCTCAGCAAAACACCATTGTGGCCAATCTCACCAACCATAGTTATTTTAATCTTGATGGGTGCACTAAAGAAGGTTTAAAAAATCACCATTTAGAATTAGCCGCTTCAAACTATGTGGATATTGATCAAGATTATATTCCAAGCGGCAAAATTAAACCGCTCTCTCAAGCAATGGACTTTAGCATTAGCAAAGGTATTGACCCCTTATGTGATCAACATAATGAACCTATGGCCAGTGCAGGAGGCTATGATTTTCATTATGTTCTTGATACAAAACTTGTACGCAAAACCCTTGCCCAGCAGCCGGTCATTGCCACTCTTGCTTCTAAAAAAACCGGTATAGTAATGGAACTTGCCACCAGTTACCCCGGTGTGCAGCTTTACACGGCTAATTCGCTTGATCAAGTCGGCGGAAAAAATAACTGCCACTATCAAAAGCACAGTAGCGTCTGTCTAGAAACGCAGTATCATCCTGATGCCATAAACAATCCAAACTTTCCAGATATTCGCATTTTACCTTATCAAAAGCAGCACAACATCAGCGTGTATCGTTTTAGCACCCAAACCACTGCTTGATAAAGGCTCTATCGCGCATCATAGCGCATAATATCCTCATCATCGCCTTCACCAGGACCAAAGTAAAACTCTAGCATTATTAAATCCTCTGTTGATTCATTACAAACCTGATGTTTGACTCCAGGGTCAATGCTTAAAGATTGTTCTTGATGATAGTTTTCTATTTTGTTTTCCAGGTGAATGCTTGCTATTCCTGATAAAATATTCCAGGATTTTCGATGGTATTGATGGGACTGTAAAAGAATTTTCTCACCTGGAGACATGCAAACATAACGGACCCTAAAGCCACCCCCTAACGCAAGATTTTCATAATAGCCCCAAGGACGATACACTCTTTTGTGCTGCTTTAAAACGTGAGGATGTTTATCTTGCAAATTTTCTACTAAATGTTTAATGGCCTGAGCGTGGTCTTGGTGTGCCACCAAGACGGCATCACCGGTTTCAACCATCATAAGATCGCGCACGCCAACGGCTGTTAATACGCGATCAGTAGCATGGATATAGCAATTTTCAACGTCCTCTATACACACATCACCTTTAATAACATTTCCCTGTGTGTCCTTTTTTGCTATTTCATACAAAGAAGACCAGGACCCTATATCATTCCAAACCATATCAAGGGGTACCATAGCGATATTTTTGCTGCGCTCCATAATCGCATAATCCACTGAAACATTGCCCGCCTTTTCAAAATGAGCTGGATCAATGCGAATAAAGTCCAAATCCTCTTTTGCATGGCTAAATGCTTGCTTCACGCAGTGATATAACTCTGGCTCTAGATCGATGCACGCTTGTAAAAAAGTTTGCGCCTTAAAGACAAACATCCCAGAATTGATAAAATGTTGCCCTGATGCTACAAAAGCACGCGCCTTGCTTAAATTGGGTTTTTCTACAAATGCCTTAACATCATAAAACCCAACCGGATTCTTTTCTCCTGTTTGAATATAACCATAGCCAGTATGCGCCGCTTTAGGCTTTATACCAAAAGTTACCAATAAATCTTGTGATGCAGCAGCCACTGCCGTTTCTAGATAGGCATAAAAATCAGCACTATTTTCTAGATATTGATCCGAGGGTACAACCAACATAAGACCCTGTGGATCACTTTGAGCAATGTACAGGGCTGCTAATAAAATAGCTGCAGTGGTATTTCTAGCACAAGGCTCTAGGATAATGGCAGCTTTCTTAAGGTCTACCTCCAGTTCTGCTAACTGCTGCGCCATTAAAAAACGATGTTTTTCTGCACAAACAAGCACAGGATTATGAAAATCTTGATGATTGCTAAAACGCAATACACTCGATTGCAATAAAGAGTGTTTTTCCTCTAGAGCTATAAACTGTTTGGGTGATTGTGCTCTAGATAAGGGCCAAAGCCTTGAGCCACTGCCGCCGGATAATATTACAGGGGTGATCATAAACACACTATCAATCAATCGTGGCTTATCATATCATAGCGCCACCAAAAGTGGTAGCGCAATAAGCTAAAGCCGCTTTAAAATTAAAATAAAGCTACCGCGGGGTAATAGTTTTTTAAAAGGAATATTTCCATCAGAATCGATGGTAAAAGAGACGCTTAGAATAAAGCGCCGTTATTTGATAGATACGAGCTTTTGAGATGCTTTTTTATTAGACGATAGAGTACTTGTCGGTACAAGAGTCACCATTTGATCTAATATTTCACGATGCGAGGTAATATTTATGCTTACCCTTCTTTTTGTACAATACTTTTTTTTTACAAAGAACCAAAAACATACTGTAAAAAACCAGAAAAACTACAAATAGTAAAAAGCTTATGTAGTCGGGGCAATTAAAAAAGTTAAAAGCGACGCCAATGCCACCTGCAAGTATCGCTATAGAAAACATTAGAAAAACAGTTTTTCGGACAGAAAAACCTAACTCTAAAAGTACATGGTGTAAATGACCTTTATCCGCCTGAAAAGGGGAACCCCCATTAATCATTCTTCTAATACTAGAAAAGATAAGGTCACTTATAGGTAAAAACAATATCCATAAAAGAACAACTGGGCGAATAGGCGCATGATGGGGCATAGGATTATAGACAATACTCAAAGAGAACCATGCTAGAAGAAAACCAAGAAGCGTACTACCGCCATCACCTAAGAAAACAGAAGCTTTTTTACGCCACGGATGACGAAGATTAAATAAAAGAAACCCTAATATTGCTCCTAGAATAATAAATAAACAATGCATATATGATTGTAATGCATACAGGTAAGATAAGACTATAAACCAAACAAAAGAAGACAAGGATATTAAACCAACTAAACCATCAAGTCCATCTATCATATTCACTGCGTTAATAAGTGCAACCATGCAAAATAAAGTCAATAGTACAGACGTGGCCTGATTTAATGGTATAAGTCCAAAATTTAGTAAATTACCTAGATTAGAAATCAATATATTACTTTGACTCATAACGATTACTGCAACAATAAACTGCATTATCAATCGAAACCTGGGGGATACAGATTTATAGTCATCTAACACGCCCAGAAAAGTAATAATTCCACCGCCTAAAAATAAACTTCGATAGAAACCAAGCGGGCTATTTGCAAGCAAGCTTACAATACAAAATGTACTAAAAATTGCAATACCGCCAATAAGAGGAATAGCCCCTTGATGTACTTTTCTATTGCTATTTGGGTGATCCAATAAATCTATTTTTTTTGCTAAAGGTTTAAGCAGTGAAATAATAAATACACATATTGCACTAGATAGGAATAATTGAAAAATTAAGAGTATGCTCATTTTGTACACTTTATCCTGTTATTTTTATTTTTTGTAAACACTTTTTTTTTACTCGATTTATCATTAGCCGCAAGATTAATACCATTTTGCTAGAGAAACCAAATTACATGTCAGTAGATCTTCAACCAAATGTACGAAAGTCATAGGATTAAGGCAGTTATTTTTGGAACGGACTACTCCAGAGACTTCAAAGTTTTTTTCAAGTAAAAGCTGCTCTAGATGCCCTTCAACAAAACCGGTGATTCCTGTAATTAGTATTTTCAGTATTTTACTCCTTACAACTACTTACTATTTCAGATTTGCTGCTCAAAATAGACTCTAAATAGCTAAGGACCTGAGATGATTGACTTTCTCTTGTATATAAAGCAGAACTTATTAGCGCATTTTTTGCAAAGTACTCGATTTTATTTCGATTATGATATAAATCTAAAATAGTTTCACTTAATAATTTTTCATCTTCGGACACAATCCACTTGCCACACTCATGCTTGCATAAAATCGCACTAGCTTCTCCTTGGGGTGCCATAAGTACAATCATTTTTGCCATAGCCATAGCTTCAAATAATTTAGATGGAACAACGGTTGAAAATGTCTTGTCATTTTTCAATGGTATTAACACTATGTCACAAACAGACCAAACTGCAGACATTTCAGATTTTTTCACTGCAGAATTAAACAAGACATTGCTTAACTTATGTTTTTCTTTGTACTGAATTAATGATTGTTTTACTGCACCTTCACCAACAAATAGATATTTAATTTTTTCGTTTGCTTTGAGCAATTTAGCTGACTTAAGGACAGTATGTAAATCATGTGCCATGCCATGCGTTCCAACGTAGGCAACAACAAAAGCATCGTGATTTAACTGGAATTGCGATAACTGAGCTTGACTCTTCGCTCGAGGTTGATAGATTTGAGTATCTACACCATTCATCACCACTTGAATCTTATTTTTTTCAATACCTCGCTTAACAAGGTTATTCTTGAAAGCAGATGTTTGTGCTAATATCAGTTTTGATTTCTTATACAAGTACAGTTCTAATTTTTCAATAGCACGATATACCTTTTCATTTTGTAGCGCCCCTACAGCCCTAATAGACTCAGGCCACAAATCTCCAATTTCAAATACGAAAGGCCTATGCTTAACTCTGCTTAACAAAAACCCGCCAACAGCTGTAAAAAATTGAGGACTTGTAGCTACAACAACATCCGGTTTTTTTAAAAATGCCCCATTAATAACAGCCATAACCATATAGGAAACAAAATCAAGTGTACGAAGCAAAAAACCTTCGTTTTTAGCGATAAATGTTTTGACTCGAACTACCTTAATACCATCCATTGTCTCAGTTTGATACCATTTGTTTTTATAGCCTGGATATACTTTACCTTGAGGGAAGTTTGGTGCACATGTGATAACCGTTACATCATGCCCCCACTTTACCCAATAAACTGCGCGTTCATAAACACGTGAAGCTGCTGCATTGACTTCAGGGGGGAAATTATCTGATAAAAAAAGAATTTTCATAGTTACCAATTTACTACTATTTTATTTTCACTGCCGGACAACAATTGTCCTACTAAACTGAAATTTTCAACTATCTTTCCAAATGTTTCTGAGTATTCATTTTTTACTATAACAAAATCAAAACTTGGTAAAATGCTCACTTCGGTACTATTACCAAGCCTTATAATAAGAGCTCTATCCTCTTGCTTGATTATTGTACAAGAAGGATGTAAGTGCAAATAGAGAACTATTTTTTCAACGCCGCTAGAAACAATATCTTTGACAACGAGCGAACGATCATTTAAGACCCACGTACGCTGATGCTCCCCCCCCTTTTTTAATCGCTTATACCCATCATGTGACGCTATGAGTAATGACTCGCCTTCCTTGCTGAATTTCAATATGCTTGGTTTCGCACGACGGGCAACTCTAAACGAGCCCCAAATTTCAGAGGAATTCTCATCATTAATTTCCACCGTATTATGCGAACGTGTACTTCTTTCGATATTACGTTGCGGAGAATTACCGTAACATGATGTACCTAGATTAACAAATAAGGGTTGACCATCGATATAACATTCGAACGAAAGTGTATCTGCATGTGCATGACCGGGCAAGTAACTAGGGCCAACTTCTGCAATATCGCAAATAACTTTTGCAGTTTTATTTTGTAGTATGGCATAACCTGATTCTTTAAGGAATACAGATTTTTTTTCTATGCTGTTTGAATCATAACCTAAGTCAGTCGCATATTGAAATATTTCTCTCGGTTTAGATGCTATATCATTGGAGGCATCATTAAAGTAGGATATCTCTTCTTCAGAGCGTGTCATGAGCTCAAGCCAAACAAGCATTTTTTTAACAACCTCATTCCAGAAAACTGATTTATTATATGCACTAAAAAGATTTTTTAAATCCAGCAGATCTTCTAATATAATCACATGATACATTGGGCTTAATTCAAAATGTCCTCCATCATCAAGAATCTGCTCATTAATCTCTTCCTGAAGTCCTTTAACGCCTTTTTTGAACCATTTATTAGGCTCATCACCTTCAAAAAAAAGCCCTGCAAAGCATAGGGCTTTATAATTCTCAAATAAGTGATTACCTAAAATATGATATTCACAGTGACAATATAAATAACGTGCCTTTAAAAACAATGAGGCTAACACATGTTCGCTAAGGTCTTCACCAGTCAAAGCGAACTTGACAATATTTATAATACGCAAAGATATTGGATAGCTTTCCCATCCATTGCCAGAGAATGGTGGATTATCACTTATCCATTTTTCTAACAACTGGTAAGCTTGCCTTGCTTGTTCTGTAGAGTCTGAATTTAAAGCATCAAAATAGTGCAAGTTATAAAGCCACAGTTTTTCTTGATCACTATCGTTCCACAACGCAGATGTAAATGTCATCTGATGATTTAAAAACGAGACTGAATCACCCAGGAAATATGTTTTTTTTTGGGGTATGAACGTAGCAATTGAGTTTTCAGGCTTACGCAGCACAATATCATTATCCTTTACTTCAACTGATACAGTTTTGTTTAGTAGCTTATAATATATCCTATAAAATATTTGCCGCCATTTTAAGAGCTTTACAGTGTGCCAGTAGAGAAATATTTTTTTCATACTATTGATTTACAAGCCCAATAGTCACATGTGAAACCTCAATTAATTCATTGAAGCTTATTGGTGACTGAGAACCATTTTTTATGGAGTCAACGAATGCTTTTACACAAGCAACTTGCCCCTTATCTTGCTTAAATGAACTCATTTTTTTGAAGCCTTTCCAACCATACCCAGTAAGTTTTCTAAAATTATCCAGTTGCAGCACTTTACCTTTTGAAAATACTTCTATCCGCTCTTTCATGATTGATTTATGGCCATTAGCGAAGTAATTGATGTTAGCTATAGAGCCATCAGCAAACTGTAAGGTGATAATGGCCGTGTCATGACAATTATCTGTAGTATTTTCTTGATAAGCAATTGCAGAATGAGTGATGGTATGACCCGTTAAATATCTCGCTAAATCAATAAAATGACATGCCTCACCAATAATTCGACCACCACCGACTTCTGCATCCTGAGTCCAATGATCTTTTGGGATATAACCAGCATTAATAGTCATATTAATTGACATTGGCATTGCATTTTTAAGCAATAACTCCTTCATTTTCTGTACATATGGAGAAAATCGACGATTAAAACCAACCATCACTTTATATTTACCGCCCCCCGCAGCATAACTATTTTCTATTTTTTCAAGCTCATTCATATTAAGTGCTAACGGTTTTTCAACAAAAACATGTTTATTCGTTTCGAGAGCCTTGCAGACAAAATTCGCATGAGTATTGTGACGTGTCGCTATTACAACCAGGTTACTGTCACTTTTTTCCCATAGTTGACTCAAATCTGTTGAAGCCTTTTTGAAATTATTTCTTTTTGCAACTGTTTGACAAGATAATCCCGTGTTTGTATAAACGGTATCAAGGCTCATATTCATTTGCTTAAAAGCTGGAATTAGCACCCTTGATGCATAATTTCCTGCACCAATAACAGAAACATTTAAACTATCTGTAACTTCAGCTCCCTTATGTTGGCTATCCTCTAAATTTACAGTCGACATCGATTTCTGTTCAGATATAGATGGCAACTCATCATTAGGATAGCTAAGTAATATTCCAAGGGCGGATTTATCATTTTGTAATGTGCCATAAGCTTTTTCTGCATCATCAATTGCATATTGATGTGTTACCAATTCCGACACAGAAAGTCGTGCTGCTTTCATTTCAGCTAGTACTGCTTGAAAGTTTCGCTGTTCAGTCCAGCGTACAAATCCAAAAGGGTAATCTTGTCCTTTTTGTTCATAGTTATCGTCATAACGGCCTGGACCGTAAGAGCAAGATACCTGAAAGCTCAACTCCTTTTCATAAAAATCAGCACGCGAAAGTTCTAGCCCTGCAACACCCACTAATACAATACGACCACGTTGACGACACATTTTTGCCGCTTGACTAACGGGATCGTTACTTTTTGTTGCAGCCGCAATCAATACGCCATCCACACCAGCTTGTTTTATCATCGATTCAACTATAGATACAGGGTCATCGACATTAGCTAAATCCACCACATCAGCGCCATAGCTTTGTGCTAACCTTAAGCGCTCACTATTAAAATCTAAGCCTATGACATGGCAGCCATGGCTTCTTAAAAGTTGTATAGCTAAAAGTCCAACCATGCCTAATCCAGAAACAACTATGGTTTCGCCAAGTTCTGGTTTAATTAAACGAACACTCTGTAATGCAATTGAGGCTAATACAGTAAAGCATGCTTGTTCTGCAGATACAGCGTCTGGCACCTTGGCGCATAAGTTCTTCGGTACGCAAACATACTCTGCATGCTGTCCATTTGACGCAACTAAATCACCAATCTCATATCCCTCAACATCGCTGCCAACAGCAACAACGCGACCAACATTACAGTACCCCATCGGCATAGGTTGATCTAACTTAGCTTTAACCGCTTCATAAGTTGTCATTAACCCATCTGTTTTTACTTTTTGAATAACTTCTTTGACTTTATCAGGCTGCTGTTTAGCTTTTTTCAAGTAGCCTGATTTACCAAAATCGACTAACATACGCTCTGTACCTGCAGAAATTAAGCTGGTTTTCGTTTGGAGTAATACATGCCCTGCCTTCAATTTTTGCAAGGGCACATCAACTACAATTGACTTTCCTGTTTTTAAATTTTGTGTTATTTGTTTCATACATATCCTATTAATAAAACTATAAAATTCTTTATTCTTTAAAAATTTCCCGCTTTTCGTCTACTGATGGATAACTGATTAAAACAGCTCTAAACTTGCCTTTAAAGACAAAATAGCTACCGGCAGCCATGCCGACAATCCCATTTTCATCATAGATTTTTTTCATATCAGATAACGAACCCGCTCCACCTAAAACAGTTAGTGGCACATTAATATGTTGCTTCACTTGTTTAATTAACACTTCATCATAACCTTTCATCAAACCATCATGATCGATAGAGTTAATAACGATTTCGCCAACGCCATTATTTATGCAAAAAGCTAAAATGTCACTCAATGATTGACTTTGTTTTTTCTTTCCATTAATGGTATGGATGACATAGGAACTACCAAAGCGTTTCTTTTTTACATCTAGCGTAACCACTACACTTTGCGCGCCAATTTCATCTGATAATTGTTTTACTATCTCCGGTTCATCAAATACGACTGAACTTAAAGAAACTTTTTCGACACCTAGGCTTAAGATTTTTTTTGCTTGTTTTATTGTTTTAATACCACCACCATAACATAATGGCATACGACACTCTGCAGCAAGTTTCCTGATCAATTCAAAACTTGGCTCTTTTCCATCTCTTGAACATGAAATATCAATAACCATAATTTCATCCACAATTTTCTCATTAAATATTTTTACAGCATTTAATGGATCGCCTACATATTTTGGGTCTTTAAAGTTTTGTGTTTTGACTAATCTGTTTTTATCAATCAACAAGCAAGGGATTATTCGGGGACGTAACATAATTATAACTCTGCGAAATTCTTCAAAAGCATCGCACCCTGTTGATGACTTTTTTCAGGGTGGCATTGAATACCAAAAACATTCTCTTGATTAACTATCACTGGAAATGTTTGTAGGTAATCAGCTGTTGCTAACACATCTTCTTTATTTTTGGCATCGAAATAATAAGAATGTAAAAAATAAAACTCACTATAATTAGGTATATTATCAAACAACGGTGACTCAGTTACTTGATTTAAGGAATTCCAACCCATGTGTGGCAATGGTGAACTTTCATGCTCAACAAAGCTCATTTTCTTTACTGCACCTGATATCCAGCCCAACCCTTTTGCAACACCCTCTTCACTTGTGTCACCAATCATTTGCATACCAACGCAAACACCTAATACAGGAACTTTCTTTATAAGAACAAGCTCATTCAAAATATCCCTTAAACCACTATGATCTAGAGCATTCATAGCATAATCGAATGAACCAACACCTGGCAAAATGATTTTATCAGATGCTTGTAGCGCTTCTTTCGTAGATACAAGTTGTACTGGAATGTTTAATTTATTATAAATATTTAAAAATGAATTAACATTACCAAGACCATAGTCAACAATACCTATCATTTATCGCTTGCCACCCAGCTCTTTACCCATTAAGCGTAACACCTTTGCACCAATATTATAAATCTCTTGTTGGTTTTTATAATCTGTATAATGCCTAACAGGCATCTCAAAACATTCGGTTAACTCATCCACTGTCATATCTAATTTATTGGCCATGTATTCAATTTCATGATGAATGTTATCCTCATCATAGGGTTTATTTTTTAATATCTCTAGTGCTTCATCACGCGTCATTTGATTGGTTAAGATCAAACTAGATAACTGCACTTTACGTGTATCAAAGCCAAACCTTTCATATAACCAACAACTCTCATAAAACTTAGTAAATCGTGACTCAAAATGCTTTTGAGGATATCTTTGAAACCCAAACTTATTTTCTAATAATTGAGTTGCCTCTTCTTTATCATATTGCACATAATCTAAAGGGCGAGTTAACTTAATTTGTTTTATATATGGTAGATATACTTTATGCCATAAAATGTTTGTCACAGGAAAATTATCTAATTTCCCTTGACCAAATTTAGCATGTATATCTTTTAACTGACGAGAATCAGACTGATAATACATCCACTCTAAAGGGTTTCGAACACATTCAGTAGAGTAATTCCCACCTGTTAGAATATTTTTAATATTATACTTTAAAGCAAACTTATACATAGTGGCAAAAAAAGCATGATCTTGTGGCGTATCAATATGAGAAACACCAGATTGAAAAAAGGCTCTTTGCAGATCTTTCATCTCTTCCCAATCAATAACTTCTGTGTATAACTCCAACCCTAATCCATCAACAATTTTTTCGATATTATTAACCGCTATCTGCGAATTCCAACCAGCATCAACATGAAAAACTAATGGATTTAAACCCATTTTTTCTTTAGCTAAATAAACCAAATATGAACTATCAATACCGCCGCTCATGCCAATAATGCAATCAAACTCTTTGCCTTTAGACTGAGCTTTTATTTTTTTTGTAATCAACTCAAGCTCTTGCCCTCTACCACAACCATACTTCCAAACTGGTAAGATCTTCTGTTCGAACATCCTGCAATGATCACAAACGCCATTAGAATCAAATACTATTTTAGAATCGGTTGTGTCCATAACACATTTTGTACATATTTTTTTTTCACTCATTAAAACCACCTAAATTAAATTGAGCGTATTTATTTAAAATATAAATTCGCGATCTTGATCAACAGCTAATGCTGTTTTTTTCCATTGGAATTTTTCTGATCGGTCATATGCTTGTTGTAACAATTCTGAAGAGTAACCATTTAAGTAAATATCTTCCATTTTGTCAAATAAAGCATCTTTATCATCCGGATTAAAATAAGTAATTGTATCACCCCCCACTTCTGGCATAGAATGTACGTTAGAAGATATAACAGGGACTTTATTAGCCATTGCCTCTAAAACTGGCAAACCAAACCCTTCAAACAAACTAGGAAAAATAAAGCATTGTGTATTCTTAAGATATTTCTCAACAATAGCAAACTTTTGCTTTCCCTTAAAAATCACCTTATTTTGTAAAGAGTTATTATCAATAATTTTCATTATGCTATCTTTATATTCATCAATCCCCTGATAACCACTAGGATAGCCTCCAATTATATATAGATTAGGTATTTTCTCACCATGCCGTTGGTATAATTTTGCATAACTTTCCAATAATCCATGTAAATTTTTATAGGGTCGAATAACAGAAACAAACAAAAAATAGGGGGCTTGTGGAGACTCAATAGCATTAGGGCCAGAATCTTCCGTATTTAATTCATACCCTAGATAAACAACTTTAATCTTCTCGCTTATACCATTAAGATGCTTACATATATCATTTTTATGATCTTTTGAAGCCACATAAACAGAATTAGCCTTTTTTAAACTTAATATCCCAAGTTTGGTTTTTAATTTTTTAGACAAGGTATCTAATTGCACAAAATGAAACATTCTATCCTGATAAAAAAGGTCTTTTTTTCCACAATAGCATATTGGAATAATACTATCCAGGCAAACCAATCTTTTGATCTTGTATTTATGCAAAATGAAAGGCATTACAAACTGGTTAAACAGCTCCAATTTAAGTCTTGATTGTGGCGTATTTAGATATACTATTTCTGATTTAAAACTAATATCATCCGGTATTTTTACATTTTTAGAAACAAATATTATTCGATTTTTATTTTTTGGAAGATTAGATAAAATGCCGCGCATTACAGTAGCGCCACCTCCAGATTGCCAAATATCACCAATACAGTTAAATGCATATTTGTTACTCATTTTAACTACTCTTACTATTTATTAGTGAAACAATCTCTTCAGACATTAATTGTGCGGCTGGAATATTATTGTTTGGAAATAATTCTTCACGTGTTTCTTGTTGCATAAAACCAGTTTTTAAGAACTCTTGGACTTTCTCAGAAAACTTTTCTTTTTTTGTTACGATGCCTTTATCATTGTCATTAAAAAAATTCAGCTTTAAATTCTCTTCGTCAAACCACAACATAGAAATAGTAGGCACTTCATGTGCCACCGCTTCCAATAATGCTGTTGATCCATGACCACATAGAATCTTTGCACTAGCAAATGAATCCTCTAAACTTTCCTCAACCTCAACAAAATAGAGGTTTAAATGTTTATATTTTTCTATAAACACCTCTCGACTCGTACCTGGGTGTAAACGAATAGCCAAAGTGATATTATTTTGCTCTGCAACAGTCTTTAAAAATTCAAACACTTCTTCTTGTTTTGCCTCACGCATCAACCCCAGCTCAACAAAAGAGCCCTCTAAATATAGAAGCCCATACCTCTCTTTTGATTGTTTTTTGACTTTTTTTGAAATAATATTATCTAATTTTGGATTACCTAAAGCTTTAATTTTTTCTTGTGGAATATGAAATACTTCATGTAAAGAATCTGCGAACCGTTTGGAATAGGCTAATATCATATCAACATCTAATGATTTATGTTTCTGTGGCGCCCATACAAAGCTAAAAGGAGAAAGAAATAACTGCTTCGCGATTATGCACGTATCAACGATGCTGCCACTAGCATAATAATATTGCTTTAAAAATTTTAAGAATTTAGGAATCTTCATCAGTTTATACCTAAATTCATATTTAAAAGCTTCTTGCAATTCATTTGTAATTTTTTTATTACCATTTAAATCACCGACCGCACCATGCATCATGAAAACCACGGGGATGTTCAAGCGTTGGCAAGCTACTGTTACCACTCTATTTTGTATATGAGACAAAGACAACATCACAACAACAGCAGGACGCTCATGTTTAAAGATCTTGTAGATACTCCAGCCCTTATATGCAGAAATATCTTTAGCAACTACATTACCTATTATCTGCTCAGGTTGTTTTTTATACCACGATGTATCTATATTTTTAGCTAGATATGGTGCAATTAATGATTCCGTGTGTAGCATTTGGGTATGAAAAAATTTAGATAAATACTTATCTAAATACATAAAATCTTCTAATCCACCTGTCCAACTATCAAAATATAATATTTTCTTCATTTTTTAATTAGCCCTTAGTTTATGTTGATTGCTTACTTTATTTATTTGTTTGTTTTTTTAATGCATATTTTTTGCATCACCCATACAGCGATTAAGAAACCAACCAAAACTGTGGATGCATAATTAAGCGAACCACGCAACATATTATACAAGAACCCTGAAAACATGACATAAACAGCAAAAAAAGCTGCGGTAAGCTCTCTATTCCAAGCTGTTTTATCGAGGTACTTCAAAACAATCGAAATCACTACACCATAGATTAGAGCAAAAAAGAAACCACCAAAAACATATCCCTCTGCAAGCAATGGGGAGGACACATTGAACAAAGGCAAATTATAATAATGTGCCAAAACAGTCCCTGTACTAACAGGTTTGTTTGGCCACAAACCTCTTGGAATAAAAAATAAAAGAACGGGAGCTAATTGTTTAGGCATAAAGCCATTGACACCAACATATGATATCGCTCGTATAAACATAGAATAAGCATCATAGTTACCACCCACAAACAGATTATCAAAGCTTTGCTGAACCACAGAAAATCTCAGCTGTTTTTCTCCCAAGTAACGAAAAACACCAAATAATGGATACAAAACAAAGCACACAACGAATAAAAAACTGGTAAAATCTGAGCTTTTTTTGAAAACACGCATAGCAATGAGAATACCTAAATATATACTAAGCATTGACGCTCTAGACATCCCCAGCGGAAAAGTAAATATTAATACCAACATCATTAGAAGAAAAACTTTCATGTTTATACTTTTATAAAAATACAAAGCCCAAATCAATCCTATTGGGAAGGCATATCTTAAAATATAATTTGAAAAATAAGATACAAAACCGAAAGCATCGCTATCACTCATCTCACCCCTAAATAATAATTCATTTATAGAGTAAACATTTAATAATACACAAGACGACAGAAGCAAAAATATTAATAATCTTGAGTAATTCAATTCTTCTAATGGCGGATTAAAAGCCTTGGTTTTCCTTTTGCTTCCACTCCAAATAGTATATATTAAAATATGAATAAGCAATGATAGGATAATAATGATATTTGCATAAACAATAACACCCTGTGTGAAATTACCGCCCCATGGAAAGTTATTATTAAGATATTGTGATAGTGGCGCCACACCAAAAAAAACCAAATAAAAAATAGAATATAACTTATTTAAACTGATGGGGTAATTTTCCAAACAAAGCAAGGAATAAAGTGATAAGCATATAATTACAACAAAAGTAAGCACACAAACATCATAAGAAAATAACAATATCTTAACAATAAAAAGCAATGCTACCACAAGCACTATTAAATTATATATAGAAATATTGTATGATTGTTTCTTACTCATATTAACTTTCTTTATAGCGCCGCTAATTTTTTAAAATGCTTACAGTTATTGATTAAATATTCAAATGTTCCCTTTGACACTACCCTGCCATTACAAAAAACATAAATAACATCATAGTCTTTAATGGTTGATAATCTATGAGCAATTGTAATTATCGTTTTATTATTCAAGGCAAGCAAAATCCGAGTAATATAACTTTCAGTTACGTTATCTAACGAAGAGGTAGCTTCATCCATAACTAAAATTTCAGCCTTTCTGTAAATAGCTCTAGCCAAACCTATCCGCTGACATTGTCCTCCCGACATTAAAACACCATTTTCTCCCACTTTTGTTTTTTGCTTCTCATCCAAACTATCAATAAAATCATTTAAGCCAACCTGTTCAAGCGTGTCTTGCAACCTTCTTACGTCTATATCTTCAGACTCAAGACCATATGCAATATTAGATTCAATAGTATCATCTAACAAATGAATTTTCTGTGGCACATATGAAAATAATTTTTGATAAGCAATAAAATCGTCTCTAGTTTCTAACTTTTGGCCATCCACATAAATCCCGCCTTGGTTAAATTTCAATAATCCTAAAACAATATCTACAAAAGTACTTTTACCAGCTCCTGAAGTACCAACTAGAGCAATCTTACTATTTTTCACGATATCTATATTTATATTTTTCAAAGAAAACTTATTGGCACCAAATGAAAACTCCCCCTCCTT
Source organism: uncultured Gammaproteobacteria bacterium (assembly GCA_902563055.1). Lineage (GTDB taxonomy): Bacteria > Pseudomonadota > Gammaproteobacteria > Francisellales > CACEW01 > CACEW01. The sequence continues at coordinate 26,225 of CACEWE010000007.1, forward strand.
AACTTGAACATTATGATGAAAGGGAAGTGGCTTTATATTTTTGTTAGCCTCATATTCTGACTGTTTTATATGCTTTGATTTATCCAGCTCTCCACGGATACAAACTAACGAAGCCATACCATATTTAACCTGAATAACAGATTGAGAGAATCTATTCATACTAGGCAATAGTTGTGATGCAGCCACAGCAAAAACCCCCAACAGCATCAACATTTGCTCAGGAGCAACCCCTAGATAAATAAATAGACAAAAACCTAGCAATACGATACTAATGCCGATAAATTCTAAGAGCAAACGTGGAGCAACTTGATATATTTGTTGAAAAGTACCAGCTTCACAAACATTATTGCTATTTTCATTAAAACGGTCTATGAAATATTTCTCTAAATGGTATAATTTTGTTTCTTTAATAGAAGACAGACCAGCAATAACTAACATAGTTAACATTAGCTGTGATTGTTCACGTAGTTTAGAATAATTAGATAACTTGCGTCTAATAACCCTCATAAATATTCCAATTGTCATCACCAAGAAAAAGGTTACAAATAACGTAAACCAAAAATTAAGCATCAACAGTAAAATAAAAATGAATGTTGAAGTAAATATTTCTGTAAGGATTACCCCTACTGGAGCAATGATATAATTACAAAAAACACTAATTTCATTGTTAATATTTTTAACAAGATTAGGTGTTTTTAATTGTAGGTAATATTTATAATCAAAATTTAAATACTCAAAATACATTCTTTTTTGTAACTTAGATGTTAAGTTAAATAAGAATCTCGCCTGCAATCTAGTTAGCAAAAAAGCTACAATATTTTTAAGTGCAAAAGCTAAAATGAGCAAACCGGTTAATACACAAGTAATTTTCAAATAAGACCAGCCATGAAATATATGATACGATTGTATTTTGACAGGGTTAGTCAAAGCTGTTAACAGTGGTAATACTGCTCCAACACCAGCTGCTGAGCATAAACCAACCAACATCAACGCAACACTAAAACGAGTAAAACTCTGCTTATCATTTTTATCTAAAATAGCAAGAAAATGATTGATAAATTTTTTCATTTTGCCCTCAGACTCATCTATTTAAGCTGAAGAAAAGTATTCTTCAAAAATCTCAGCCCATCGTCTCGACTCTTTTCAGGGTGAAACTGGACACCTATGGTATTATTCTTTTGAATTATTGCTGGTATAGCAACTCCATTACAGTGATATATTGCAGCTGTATCTTTAACATCTTCAGTAAAACAAGCAAAGGAGTGCACCAAATAGAAATAACCTAAATGTCCCTTTGTTTTTGTACTAAAAACATCGACCCAACCAATGTGAGGAATTTTATGAACAGTGGTACTTTTATATAAAGACTGTAATGGCTTAACTGTTCCTGGAATCAATCCCAAACCTTCATGCTCACCAAACTCTTCACTTTTAGCTAACATCATTTGCATACCTAAACAAATTCCCAGCAAGGGTTTATTCTCTTGGTGCCATTTTTTTAAAGGTTCGATAAAGCCAAATGCTTGTAATTTAGCCATACCATTAGCAAATGCACCTACTCCAGGCAAAACCAAATGCGTGCATTGCTCCATTTCAGATGGCTTAGTAATTTGCTTCAGCTGAACACCAATTTGTTCAAAAGCCCTCGTGATACTCAACAAATTTCCGAGGCCATAATTTAATATCCCAACAATTGATTGACTCATGTATTATCCCCGACTACATTCTCCATATGCTCTTTTATTTGTTGAATATTATAGCGATCGTAATGTAAAGCATCCGCAAACGCAATAGCATCTGCTTTACCTTCATTAACAACTTGCGCCAAATGCGATAATTCACCAAAACCACCGCTGGCAATAACGGGAACACTCACTTCTGTTGCAATTAATTTTGTTAGCTCAGAATCAAAACCTTTTTTAGTCCCTTCTTGATCGACAGATGTTAGTAATATTTCACCTGCGCCTCTATCAACTGCTTCTTTTGCCCACTCTAACACCCCTTTACCTGTTCGCTCTCTACCATTATCTGTGTAACATTCCCATCCATCAGGAGTCTTTTTTGCTTCAATAGAAAGAACCATACATTGTGAACCAAAATCATTAGCAACTTCGTTAATAAGCTCTGGATTGTTTAAAGCACCAGTATTAATGGCAACTTTATCCGCACCTGAGTTCAATGCTGCTTGGACATCCAGAATAGAACGCACACCACCACCCACGGTAATTGGAACAAAAACGTTTTCACAGGCTTTCTCTACGATATGAAGTAAATTATTACGACCATAAAGGCTGGCCACAATATCCATCATAATTAAACCATCGGCACCCTGATTGTAATATTTCAAAGCATATTCATTAGGATTGCCAATTTTACGCAATCCTTCTAGATGGATGCCTTTAATTAGGTTGGAGCCTTTAATATCTAAGCGCGCAATTATTCTAGGTTTCATTTTAACTTAACCTTTAGTATTATTCGTAATTGGATGTCTTAATTTCCATCCATTATCATACATCCAAAGGTGCGGCGAACGGAATGTATCACATAAGGTATCAAAATACTGCCTATCCATTATAGGCTGCTCAAAACAACTAGCTGCTTTTGGCTGCAGATTTTTATCTACTGATAAATATCGCAATAATTCGTCCATAAACCTTTCAGGAAACTCATGATCAAAACGTTGAACCAATGCAACTCCCTCATCGCGCTCAATATCTAAAGAACGTATTTCTTGTGCCGCATCGTAAGTAGCACGACCTAATCCAAATTTAATTCCTGTTGTATAATAATGAAGGTCATCAATTTTATCATCAATGCTATTGTACTTACTGTACGTACCGGGAGTTCGCTCAGGAGAAGCTACGAAGCCACAATTCTCAACAGCGTAATAATAACAACTTTGTGGATGCCACTTTAAATAATAGCCCAAATAATGTACTTCAATTTTTTTGTCATGCACATCATCACTGGTAATAGGAAAATAAGGGTCGAGATCATTATACGTTAAACCAAAATCTTGCACCAATTCACCGACACTGGTTCCGCCTAAGTAAATATCATTCTTATCACTCATAGAAAAATATTTTGGATCGCGTAATGCAGACGATGTATCAGCAATTGGATTGCCATATTCAGCTTCATTTTCACCATAAAACACCAGAGGAATATTAAATAATTTCGCCATTTTAGGCGCTAAAGCTTTTTGACCAATCATGAAGGCTTGAAATGGATGCAATAGATTTTCAACTGATAATCTGGTTAAAAGACGATGTACTAATCCGTTAGGTGTCATCAAATAATTATCAAAGCCAGATTGTATCCATGCTTGATGATTTGCCCAACCCCAAGTGGTATACAAATGTGGCGCCCAAGTGACTGTCAATGGATTCATGTTATATTTGTATTTCAATATATGTGCCGCGTATACGCTATCCTTTCCACCAGAGCCAGGTACCAAACAATCATAACTGCCATCATTTTTGCGATATTTATCACATAACTCTCCAAGCTGCTTTTCACGATCTTCCCATGATATCGTATTATGCTTTTGATCAGCCAAAAGGCAAGCATCACAAACACCGTTTTCATCAAAATTAATCGATTTTTTGAGTGACCCTTTTGTATGCTTATATTCAACTGCTGAATTTGGCCGTTGATTAGAAATAACGCATTTTTTGCAGTATCTGACATCAGAGGGCAGGCCATACTTAACTTCAAGATCTTGTCTTGAAGCCTTAAATTTATTTAAATCAACTTTTGATGGATATTTTATCACTTTTTTCTCCTTTCAGTATGAAATTGAAAATAATAAGTATGTGATTTAAAGCATACTGTATTTGTTAATTATGCCTAATGACCACTTAATCTCGCATGCATAAATATAGTGTAATTTCGAATGAACAAAATCTCAATACTAATGAAAAATTAAATATACTATTCGATAGTGAACATAAGATAAGATTAACATTGACTACAACCAAAAGAGAATACAAGATTCACTTGTCAGGTTGCGAAGTTTTACTACTTTAAACAATCATTATATTACTTTTCCTATAATCTAGCCGCTTAAACCTTGTTTTTTTGCTCAAAAACATTTTCAGCAAAACGAAAATCGCTAAGCACGTCAATATCGACAGAATCATCTTCATGCATTATATATGCCTTAGTATTCTCATCAATAAATTTCTTTTGCTTGATAAATTTATTTATGTTCAATACATAAACTGCGCCATTAAGCACATAACACTTTGGCAGCTGTTGTCGGCAAGGAATATTTTTTTCCTCTAGCAGTGGACGCAACATATGAGAACCAGAGATTGAATACATCCAGTACGGGCTTTTTTTCACTTCGCAGACACTCACACAACTTCCAGCGTTTTCATCCAGACAAAGCTTTATAGCAGCATCAATATGAACCGTTGTTCTTAGTGGAGATGTTGGCTGCAACACAATGACATAATCAAAACTTGAAACGCGATTGATTGCATCTAAAACAACATCTACCATAGATGCATCATCACTAGCTAACCTAGGCGGACGAAGAAAGCAGGCAAACTCACCTAGCTCATTGACCGTATCTCTGATATCAGGACAATCTGTAGAAACCATAGTATGGTCAATATATTTTGAGGCCAGAGCCTGCTCTATTGTCCAATGTATCAATGGCCTACCACAAAATGGTTTTATATTCTTGCCTGGCAACCCTTTGCTGCCACTTCTCGCCGGAATAATGGCAAGAACTTTAGAGTTATTAATCATACGTTATTCGTCGCTTTCTCATATTCAGATGGCAAACCAACATCAAGCCAATCTTCATGTAACGGATAAACTCCTGTCTTACTTCCACCTGATTTGACTTGATCAACATAATCAGGCATGTCTAAATATGTATTTTCTTTTATCTGACCCAGTATACTTTTATTAACCACATAAATACCCGCATTGACATAATAGGATATAACCGGCTTTTCTTCCATTGAAACATATTCATCACCATCAAAACGTATTACACCATAAGGTATTTTATGTGAATATTCTTTCACGGAGACTGTCAACATGTTTTTTTGTTTTTTATGATAATTAACTAATGCTCGATAACTAGTTTTAATGCACACATCCGCATTGATAACAATCAAATTAGTTTCAACTAAATCAATATCCAGTAACGACAAAGGTCCTGCTGTACCCAGGCGCTTGTCCTCTTCCACATATCTAATATCGACACCATAGTCAGCACCATCACTAAAATAATCTATGATCTGCTCTTTAAAATAATTTACCGCGAGATAGAATTTGTGGAACCCTTGTTCCTTGAAAGATAAAATTAATCGTTCCAGCATTGGCTTTCCACTAATAGGAAGCATCGGTTTTGGAGTATCTTCTGTAAGATCCTTTAATCTAGACCCTAAGCCACCTGCTAGAATAAAAACACCGTAATCACTATACAGGTTTTCTTTTAGACTGATTAATGAAACCAAATCAATAAACTCGTCATTATCATTTACAAGTGGAACATAAAAAATCAATTCTTGCTCCATTTTCTCAATAATTTTAGCCTCACTTTCTTTCTCATGCATAAGAATGGGCGCTTTATTCATAACATCAAAAACAATTGAATCCAAACCTATCCCGCTTAAAAAGCCGCGTCGTATATCACCATCTGTAACTGTGCCCTCAACTTTCCCTTTATCATTTAATACGACAAGCACTTTCGTTTCAACTGCATCTAAAGTTGAAATCGCCTCTTTAATAGTAATGTTTTCTGAAATACAATTCTTATCGTTCATAAAATTTGCTCATCTGGGATAGTTAATTTATCTTACTTCACAAGCTCATTGGCTTTTATAAAAGTGTTATCATTAACAATAGTACCTGGCATTAACGATGAGGCAGCACCAACAAATACACCATCACCAATATTAGCTCCACCACAAACCACAACACCTGGCGCTATATGTGAATGCACACCTATTATTGTATCGTGATTAATACTTGCACCAGTATTCACAATCGAGTTATCACCAATTTCAACAGCCGGCTCTATAATTGCCCCTGCCATAATTTGAATGCCCTCTCCAAACTTTACATCCTCGGCAATAATTGCACTTGGATGTATAACATTTGCAAAAGAAAAGCCATATTGTTTGCCTGATTTAAACAACGTGTCACGAATATTATTATTTGGCAAATGACCTAGTGCATTCACTAGCTCTATATCATTTGGACTGAAGCTCTCTAAATCACTGTCATTACCTATAACAGGCACACCCAACACTGCTGCACCCAATGGATCTGGTGACAAAGCCCCTTTAATATCGCGCCCACGAAGTCTTAGCATGTTAATCAAGACTTTTGCATGACCACCAAGGCCTAACAATAAAACAGGTTTTGCATTAGTCTTCAATGAGCTCACCTTCATTCTGAGAGTAGCTTGCTTGTCTTTCTTCTATTTCCCAGTATTGCATTGGTGAAATTCCAGTACCGGGCCTTTTAACCGCAAGTTTTGATTTATAGTTTTCACCCTTCTTAATATCACACGCAGCAACTAAGGACTTTCTAGCGACATCTCTAGTTTTTAATTCAGAAACAGTGGGTTTTTTAACTCCGTCACCCATTGCAATTTCTACTTGACGAATGCTGGCGATCATTTGCTTTAGTTCAGTAGGGTCTAATGATGCCTTGTGATCAGGGCCATCCATAGTCTTATCTAATGTAAAATGTTTTTCTATAACCGCTGCTCCCATGGCAATAACAGCAACTGGTATTGCAATACCATTAGTATGATCTGAATAACCTGAAGGCAGGCTAAATGCTGTTTGAAACGTCTTCATGCAGCGCAAGTTAACTTCATTAAACGGTGCCGGATATTGAGACGTACAATGCAAAACAGTAACATACTCTCTTAATGCAGCCTGCCCCTCATCAGAATAATAAGCTGCTTCAAATGCATTAAGTGAAGGGTTTTCTTTCCCCAGCAACCCAAAAGCAATGACCCCAAGCGCTGCTTCAATCTCAGATAGTGTCGCCATTCCTGTCGAAAGAATAACAGGAAGCTTGTATTTAGCATGCTCTAAAATTAATGGCCCATTAGTAATATCACCTGATGGTATTTTAAAGCGCTTAACACCTAAGTCTTTTACAATAAAATGCAAGCTCTCATGATCAAAAGCAGTTGTCATAAACTCAATATTTTTAGAATCACAGTACTCTTTCAGTTCAAGAAAATCATTAAAACTTAACTCAAGGCGCTTAAGCATGTCATATTGACTTTCTCTTACACCAGTGTTGACTGTTTGATACTCAGCCTGCACTGCAGATTTTGTTACCAAATTTTCTGCTTTAAAAGTCTGAAATTTAACCGCATCAGCGCCAGAATTTGCCGCAACATCAACTAACTGCTTTGCTAAATCAAGCGAACCATTATGATTAACGCCTGCTTCGGCAATGATAAATGTTTTTCCATCGAAGGTATTATACATTTTCAATATCCATATCTATGAAATTTTTCACTAAAATTGAATCTGATGAATATGATTTGAGTACTTCTTTTATCTGAAAAGAAACATTTCCTTTTTTATAAGGTGACTCAACTTTATCTAATTTTTTCCTAAAATCTGGAGATATAGCTAAATTTATAGCTGAAGAGATAGCACCTGAATCATTCCTGCAGTCTATAACCGTATTTGCTTTTAGCCTGGATTTTTGCCTATCACCAATGTTAACCGTAGGCACGCCTAAATACGGAACTTCGATTAAGCCGCTCGATGAATTTCCAATAACCGCATTAGCAAATCTTACTAGAGAAATATATCGCTTAAATCCAAGGCTCGTAAATACGTGTATGTTTTTTCTAGAGCTATTAGCTTTATATTCATTTAAAATATTAAAAACTTCACGCCCTTCATGATCAGCATTCGAGCAGGTAAAAATTAATGTATAATCTACAAACTCATTCAAAGCTTCAAGCAATGAATGGTAATGCTCTGCAATGGATCCGGCTTGCAAAGTCACCGGATGATAGGTAATCATGAAAAATGGTTTGGATAGATCAACTTCTAATTCTTGCTCTAAAGCTGATTTACTTAATAGCTCCAAGCGCTCTAAGTGATCAAGCCCAGGCCCGCCGAAACAAAATATTCGTTTTTTTTCTTCGCCAAGCTGACAAATACGTTTCGCATACTCATCTGCAGCGGGAAAATGTAAATGCGCCATTTTAGTCAGACAGTGTCTAATTGGATCATCTAACATCGCAGGCGTAGTTTCACCACCATGAATATGCGCCATTGGAATTCTCATCGTTAGCGCGGCAACACCTGCAGCTAATATTTCATGACGGTCTCCCAATAAAACAACTATATCGGGTTGACATGTGGCATAAGCATCCGCAAATCCGATCACACCCAAACCCACAGATTTCGTAATGGCAATAGATGAGTCAGAAGATATTAATGAATCTACTTTACGAGTAATTTCAAATCCATCGTTTTCAATTTCTTTATAAGTACTACCAAACTCTGATGACAAATGCATGCCGGTTACGATTACCTGTAACTCCAAAGCGGGATCATTATTTATTTCATAAAGCAGCCAATACAAAAGACCATAATCTGCACGGCTTCCAGTAATCACAGAAACTTTTCTTTTACTGATCATTCGCACTGCCTTCCTCGTGAAACATTAATTTATTTATGAATGATTGACTTAAATCAACCTTTTTTTACCAAAAAATTATACATTGACAATTTGTCCATGGTTCCTGCAGTTTTTTTAAGCCCCAGTAGTATCATCTAATTTCCCCTAACAGCGTTAACACTTTATATGTTCTTGCAAAAGTAGCTAGCAATCTCATCAATAATTCCCTGAACTTGTTCTAGCAACAAATCACAATGCAAAGGTAACCCTATAACTTAGCTCTATAGATTTTCTTGCAGTCAATCAAAAATACTTCCATACTTATTCACATATAAATGACCAATTAAGGTTGATCCAGCATAACTCAAGTGACTATTAAATCCATCACTCATGTAAAATGGGACACCATTGCGGCTTAAGTAGCAATATTTATTATCACAGATGACTTTATTAGGGTTAATTGTTATGACTGATGGATATTTATCTTTTAATGAACCTATTATGTTATTTACCCTCATCTGGCTATTGATATAACTTGAGTATGGATTATGCGCCGGCAAGTTTAGCACTCTGGATAATTTGGAAAGACCACTATAGCGGCTCAAGTTGAATGTTTCAGGAGTATCATAAATAAGCACAGGAATGGCTCCATTTGACATCACAAAACGAACAGCATTATCCAACCCAGACTGGAGGACAAGAAAATTATGGTGAGTATCTGAAATAGTATTACTCGGGATGTTTGGATAATAATTCCAAAATCCAGCCATGACGACATATTTATACTTGTTATGCTTAATTAAAGCAGCAATTCGCTTTGATCGTAAAACAGGATTATTGTTTCTCCACGATTGGATGCCTGCCCCAAGTAAAAAAGGACTCCCGGAATTTGTAACAACATAAGCTGAACGGGCCGACTTTTTCAACATTACATTGAGCATACCAACATAAGCCATGGCATGTGAATCACCTACGACAAGAACTGAAGCCTTTTTTTTATCAGATCCAATATGGCATAACTTGGCATCTGGAAGCACAGCACTTCCTCCCTTGCCGTCAATACAGCCGTAACTCTGTTTTAATATCCCATAATATTGGTTAGCTTCAGCACTATTTCTGACTTTATTATACCCGTGGTAGCCGGCTTTATTAGCCAACAAAAAACAAGCTATAATGCAGACAGGTAGCAACGAATAAATTAAAAATGTTTTAAAAAATGAAATTTTAAGACCATAACGAAGTGGTTGTTCAATGAGCTTATTTACTATAAACGCCAAGAAAAAAGTAACAGCAATAATCAAAACGTCCATATGATGTGTAAACCTGATACCAAGATAGTTCAGGTAGGCTATTATAGGCCAATGAATCAAATAAGCAGCATAAGACAGTACACCTAAAACTATCGCGATAGGATTACAAAAAACCCACTTTAATATTGAAGGAAAAGTTTCTTGGTCCTTTGCAGCCAAACCTGAAAAAATAATAATAGCAGCGCCCAATACTGGCAAAATGGAATCGAAGCCTGGATATTTATTTGCTGACACTATCATTATTGATAGGGCAACAACAGCGATACCTATAATCGATAAAATCTCAAGCAACCATTTTGGAAAAAACACTTTACCATTCCAATAACACAATAATGCACCACATAGAAATTCCCAAGCGCGAGTAAATGGCATATAAAAAACAAGAGAGTGGCTGTGAAGATGTAAAAACAATCCAGTTGAAATCGAAAAGAGAACAAAAAAAGCAAATACTTTCTCGCGAATTGGTAATCGTGCTGCTAGCAATAATACAAATGGCCAAACAATATAAAACTGTTCTTCTACACCCAGCGACCAAGTATGCAGTAGCGGCAAGACATCTGTGCGTGGAGAGAAATACCCAGAAGGATAAAAATGATAGAAAAATACATTTGAGAAATAGAGCAGTGTGCTGACAGCAGAACTTAAATACTTAAAGAGATCTTCAGGAAGCAAGATAATATAAGCAGCTGCTGTTGTTAATATAATAACGAATAAAAGCGTCGGGAAAATACGCCTCATTCTTTTAAGATAAAAGATTTTAATAGTGAATGTGCCGTTTGAAATTTCTTTCAAAATATTTGCAGTAATTAAAAAACCTGATATGACAAAAAATATATCAACCCCCACAAAACCCGAACGGAATAAATAAAAATTAAGGTGATATAAAATAACAGATAAGACTGCCAACGCTCGCAGACCATCAATATGTGGCTTATATGAGATAGTAGTTTTATATTTGAAACTGTCAGTATTCATAGAAATCCTCTAGGCTAATCCATATCCACTAGGCAAATTAATGACATTTGTAGCGAGTACTTTAGCAGCTTCTAAATTCATCTTCGGATTGTCTTGATAAACATTCTGTTCACACAGCAATTCCCAAACGGGTCGACAGCCATAACCTTGGCTATTTAACTCTTTCAAGCAACTATTTCTTTCATCAATATTTTCAAAATCACATTTAACGGCATTGAGCCAATAGTTACTTTGAGCACCTTCTGGCTCGGAGATAAATTCGATACCTTCTATTTTTGAAATCGATTCTCTATATTGATTAGCCAACTTGTATTTTGTTTCTAGTATAACGGGAAGATTCTCTAACTGTGCACAACCAAGAGCTGCATTGATATTTGGCATGCGATAATTATATCCAATAGCATCGTAGCGATATTCCCAGCTTTCTGCAGGTATTTTTGCTGTGGTTGATAAATGCTTTGCCCGTTTTGCAAGCTCAGGATCATCGGTTAATAGTGCACCGCCTCCACCCGTGGTTGTGATTTTATTACCGTTAAAACTGATAACGCCACAAAGCCCATAATGGCCTACATGCTCACCCTGATAATAAGAACCCAATGCTTCAGCTGCATCTTCCACTAAAGCAATATGATATTTATCACAAACTGCTTTTAATGGTTTTAACTGGGCTGGTAAACCAAAAATATGCGTAACACATAAGGCACGTATTACTTTACCAGTATTATTGTTAATACAAACACCATTTTGTACTTCAGCAATCTCCGATAAGTAGCTATCTAATTTAATTGGACAAACCCCTAAGTCTTTTTCATTGGAGTCTACAAAATGAGGTGTCGCGCCGCAGTAAGCAACCGCATTGGCCGTTGCAATAAAAGTAAGAGCTGGCACAAGAACTTCATCGCAGGCCTTAACTCCAGCCATTATATATGCTAAATGTAGCGCTGCTGTGCCATTTACCACAGCAACTGCATATTTAGCACCTGTAATTGCACAGAGCTTCTCTTCGATTAAATCAACATACTTGCCAACAGATGATACCCAACCGGATTGAATACATTCGGTGACATACTTCAACTCATTACCAAAAAAAGCAGGCTCATGTAACGCAACTGGTCTATTGATAGATGCAGGAATGACAGCACCCAAGGTTTGCAACAACTGCTCTTGAATTGATGTCTTAACCAATGTCATACGTTATACACTTCAGCTTTATATTGAGCCAGGTTATGCTTTTGCGTGAACCATTCCACGGTTTCTGCTAATCCGCGCCTCAGCCCGTCAAGCCCGCCGAACTTAGGAACCCATCCTGCAATCTCTTTGGCTTTTTTGTTTTCAGCCCACAACCTTTCAACTTCACTATTCTCAGGACGGATACGTTGATTGTCTGCAACAACACTGACTTTAACGCCCATAACCTCAGCGATGGCTTTCACCAAATCACCAATTGAAATTTCATAATTACTACCAATGTTAATAACCTCACCTACTGAACTTTCAGATTCAAGCACTGAAACGAACCCACTCACTGTATCTGCCACATAATTAAAATCTCGCGTTGGCGACAAAGAACCTAATTTAATTTCACGTTTACCATTGGCTATTTGTGATATAATCGTTGGTATAACAGCTCTGGCAGACTGCCTAGGGCCATAGGTATTAAATGGTCTGATTATCGCAACGGGTGTTTGAAAAGAATTGTAGTAAGAGATAGCCATTTGGTCTGCACCAATCTTTGATGCTGAATAAGGAGACTGACCCTGCAACGGATGTTCTTCATCAATAGGCACATACCGTGCAGTTCCATAGACCTCACTTGTTGAAGTATGCACTACTTTGGAAATACCCAATTCACGTGCAGCCTGAACAATATTTAATGTACCCGAGACATTAGTATCCACATAACTTGCTGGTGCATGATAAGAATATGGTATAGCAATTAGCGCCGCCAAATGAAGAACCGCATCGCAGCCTTGCATAAAAGTCTTCATAGCGAATGGATCACGAACATCACCCGTGACAATTTCCATTTGGTTTTTTAACGGCGACGAATCCAACCAGCCCCATGAGTTAAAAGAATTATACTGGGCAAGCGCTTTTACCTGGTAACCATCTCGAACCATCCTCTCAGCAAGATGAGATCCAATAAAGCCGTCAGCTCCAGTTAAAAATATACTTTTCATGCAACCACCTCTTCTGCGGCTTGATTTGTTTTTAAATTCATAAAGATGTCATGCTCAACCAATCTTTCAAAATGATCAAAATCGTCCAAACTTATTTCTTGATAATCACATAAAGAAACATTGTTAAACGCCAAAAGCTCTTCGGGTAAAACATCAACGTGCGGCTCACAAACATAAACTTGAAAATGCTTATTCTTCGCCAACAACTTCACTACTTCCACAGCTGGACTCTCACGCAAATCATCCACATTTGGCTTGTAACTTAGCCCCAAACACAAAATACGCGGAGATTCAATGTGCTGTAACTTTTTCTGTATCTGCTGAACTAAATAGTTCGGTTTGTAATCATTGACCTCACGCGCCGTTTTAATCAAACGTGATCTTTCAGGAGAGGCATTGACAATAAACCATGGATCCACGGCGATGCAGTGCCCACCCACGCCAGGGCCCGGCTTTAATACATTCACGCGTGGATGACGATTAGCTAATTCTCGAAGTTCCCACACATCAATACCTTGCTCATCACAAATCATCGAAAGCTCATTTGCAAAAGCAATATTCACATCGCGGTAAGCGTTTTCCGTTAATTTACACATCGCCGCCGTACGCGCTTTTGTAGTTATACACTCTCCCTTTACAAATGTCTCGTAAAAGGCCTGCACCTTATCGGCACAGTTTTTTGTCAAACCGCCAATAATACGATCATTATGAACAATTTCAAACAATATCTTTCCTGGCAGAACACGCTCCGGACAGTACGCGATATTAATATCATAGTCTGCCTCAACATTCTCCTCCGGCACTGATAAATCAGGCCGTAGATCCTTTATCCAAGAAGCAATTTTAGCTGTTGTCCCCACTGGTGAGGTTGACTCTAAAACAACACAATCGCCTCTTTTTAAATGAGGCGCTAGAGATTCAATAGCAGCTTGAACAAAGCGCAAATCTGGTTTTTTATTCTCCATAAAAGGAGTAGGCACTGCAATCATGAATATCTTACACTGATCCGTCTCTGACATTGCAGTCTTAGCAAGCAAATTACCTCTCTCAACAGCTACTTTCACTAACTTTTCTAACCCTGACTCTACAATATGAATATTGCCAGCATTAATCGTATCAACAGCATTTTGATTAACATCAATACCCAAAACCTTATAACCATTTGATGCTAAAGTCGCTGCCGTTGGCAAGCCAATATAACCAAGCCCAATCACACATACCTTCATATTACTCTTATCCATTAATCTTCTCCTGCGCATGACCTGAAGGAGTAGTTTGCCTAGGTATACTCATTTTTAAAATCTTACAAACACGCGCCGATGTCTTACCATCACCATAAGGGTTGAGCGTTTTAGACATAAGGCTATAATGCGATACATCACGAATAAGTCGCATCGCCTCATCATAAATCTTTGCTGCATCTGTACCCACTAAAATAGCCGAACCACTTATAACCCCAGCCATCCTCTCTGTCACCTCACGCGTTATCAATAAAGGCTTACCATAACTAGGTGCTTCCTCTTGAATTCCGCCAGAATCAGTAATAACAAAATAACAACGCTTTAATAAATACTGCATTTCCACATAATCCACAGGATCTAGCAAAAATACATCAGGGGAATCTTTTAAAATATCGCTAGCTAAATCTCTAACCAATGGGTTCAAATGCACTGGAAAAATGATTTTCATTTTACTCTCTTGTGCAATCCTCTTAAGCACCTTAAAAACTTCTGCATGACCCCCACCATGGCTCTCTCGCCGATGACCCGTAACAAGAATAAACCTTTCACCCTTTGATATAAATTTAAACTTCTCATCCAGGCGCGCCCCAAGCACTGGACTTTCTTCTATTTTCTGCTGAACATATGCTACCGCATCAACTACAGAATTACCCACCACATGGATATTATCACAAACAACCCCCTCAGATTTTAGATTTTCAGCATCAATCTTTGTTGGCGCAAAATGAACATTGCTTAAAACAGACAACAGCTTACGATTTGCCTCTTCAGGCCAAGGCTTTTGCATATCACCAGAGCGCAGCCCTGCCTCCAAATGTAATACTTTAATATTCCTGTAAAAACCTATTAACCCAGAAACAAATGCAGAGGTAGTATCTCCCTGCACCATAAGACAGTCAGGCTTAATGCTATCTAAAACCTGGCCAAGCTTATTTAGAATCCCTGAAGTAATGGACTCGACAGTCTGTCCCCTTTGCATGATCGCTAAATCATAATCAAGGTTTAACTGAAACAAATCAAGCATCTGAGCAACCATAGCCTGGTGCTGACCCGTAGAACACAAAAGAGGCTCAATATCAGCTGAGGCCTGCATTGCATGCATAACTGGAGCCAATTTTATAATCTCAGGGCGGGTGCCAAATATACAAAGTACTTTCATAAGAACCCCTAAAGAAGATACGCTACCGCCATAGCCGGTCACCGATGGCGCTTGCATGAAATTTGTTTAGCGCTGCAAAAAACAGCTGTTTGTATCGCGATGTTCAGGCGACAAATTGACGGGCATTATACCAAAAAACAAAGATAAACTCAAGACATTATTTAAACAAGCAAAAAACCCAGATAAAAAAGGATATATAATAGACAAATTAGACACATCATACACAAACACAAACACAAACAATTTACAAAATTGCCGGTTATGACAAAGCACCTAAATCACCAATTGAAATCTGCATCTTGGTAAATTTCTCGGCATATTGTAACAATACCACAGCACGATCCTCACCCTTCGCTTCTTCAAAAACTCCTTCAAAACCCGCAAAAGGTCCCTCTAAGATAGCAATTTTTTGTCCTGCTTTAAAATGTGCCTCTTTTTTATCTTTGGGCAATTGTGATCGTTCAAAGGATTGCAGGGCCTCAATCACACTATCGGCGATAACAGCAGGCTCGATGCCAAAACGGACGATATTGCTTACCCCCCGGGTAGATCGAATCGGCGCCCAGTTATCGCCCTTATCGTTTAAATGAATGAAAATATAACGCGGAAACATCGCCTCCATCTGCCATTCATATTTACCACGACGTCTTTTTCTGACTCTAATCTTTGGTGCAAACGCTTCATAACCCTGATTAGACAACTGATCGAAAGCTTCTTGCTCTTTATGAACTTTTGTATAAACCAAATACCATTGACGCATGCTGCGAGCTTCCATCTGTTTTATCGCTGATCTTGATAAGTTTTGCCATTATAACCCCAACTGAAGCTTAACTGAAGTTTAATTGCTAATTTTTTTTCATCTAGCGCTTTAAAATTTAAAACTCAAAATAAAACACAATACCCGATTGTTTTGATAGCCTCCAAGTACACGAGCAATGGATATATTAAAGAAACATCATTTTTCAAGGGCCTATACACTTTCTATTCAAAACAAGGACTAAGCCCAACATAGCACTTCATGGCCATAACATCAAAGTACGAACACAAAAATACCACAGATTGAACATCACTCAAAAGGCATAACTTTCTCGATGTTATTTTTAGCTCGTGAATAAAACTCCTGATACCAACATACAAATTGATCCACCCCTTTTTCCAAAGTTATCTTAGGCCTATACCCCAAATCATATTCTAATCTATCCACATCAGCATAAGTTGAATAAACATCACCTGCCTGCATCGGCATCTTATCCAACTTGGCTTTTCTCCCTAATGATTTCTCAATGGCATAAATATAATCCATAAGTGGAACAGGCTTGCTATTGCCAATATTATAGACCTTATAAGGTGCGTTACTTGAAGCAGGATCGGGACTCATAGCATTCCAATGCTCATTTGGCTTTGCCGGTGTATCAAGTGCACGTGAAACACACTCTGCAATATCATCAATATATGTAAAATCTCGAACCATATCTCCATAGTTAAACACCTTGATAGGTTTATTATTTATCATTGCTTTGACAAATAAGAATAAAGCCATATCAGGACGACACCACGGACCATACACAGTGAAAAAACGCAAACCAGTGGTTGGTAAACCATATAAATGTGAATAAGAATGCGCAATCAACTCATTACACTTTTTAGTAGCAGCATAGATAGCCAAAGGATGATCAACACCCTGGGACTCTGAAAAAGGCTGACATCTATTGGCTCCATACACTGAACTCGTAGAGGCATAAACCAAATGCTCCACACCATGATGCCTGCACCCTTCTATAACATTTGTAAAACCCAACACGTTACTATCGATATATGCCAACGGATTCTTAATTGAATAACGAACCCCTGGTTGAGCTGCTAAATTAACGACACGAGTAAATTTATATTTATTGAACAAATCTGGCACAAGGTCTCTATCTGAGATATCAAGCTTTTCAAATATAAAATTTGGAAATTTTTGTAGTTGCTTTAGACGGGCCTCCTTCAAAGAAACATCATAATAATCATTTAGATTATCCACCCCAACAACAAGCTCCCCCATCTCAAGACGTTTTTTGGCAAGGTGAAAACCTATAAAACCCGCACACCCTGTTATTAAGATCATTTTATTACCCCACACAACACTTCATTTGACCAAAAAATTACACCAAACCATAACCCAAGCTATACGAATCAAAATAAAATCATTACACGCTACATATAAATAAAATGCCCTATAACTTCAAGTTCACTCGTCTAGATACAAACACATCGGCAAACTAACCACCTCCTCACACAATTGCTCCGCAACTGGACAATATGCTGTTGAATCTGAAAAAGCAGGTTGCTGGTGCAAAGGAATAGGATAATGAACACAGCTTGGAACACCTTGAGCCTGAAGACTCTTCCTAAAACTATCCCTATTTTGAACTCTAAGCGTATATTGACCATAAACATGAGATCGTTCAGGCAATACAATTGGTGTTATAACATCTTGGTCTTTGTATTCTTGATTATAGCGCTCTGCTATCTGCTGCCTCTTGAGCACCTGGGAATCAAAGTGCTTTAATTTAACTTGCAAAATTGCAGCCTGCAATGTATCAAGCCTAGAATTAACCCCCACCCTAACATGATGATAATGCGCACTTTGACCATGAGACTTAACCTGCTTCATAACGCCGGCAAGCTCATCATCAGAAGTAAAAATAGCCCCACCATCACCATAACAACCAAGAGGCTTGGTCGGAAAAAAGCTTGTAGTGGCAACTTCTGATACATTACAGGACTTTTTACCCTTGTATGTAGCACCAAAACTTTGAGCAGCATCCTCTATAACATAAATCTTTTGTTGATTTAATTTAGAATATCGATTAGCCACAGCGTTTATGGCATCCATATCAGGAATTTGCCCATAAAGAGAAACAGGTATGATTGCTTTTGTTTTCTCTGTTATTTTTTCTTCAATTAAATCCGCATTAATAAGATAACTGTCTTTCTCAATATCCACAAACACAGGAGTAGCACCCAACAAAGCGATAGTTTCAGCTGTTGAAATAAATGTGAACGGTGTCGTAATGACCTCATCCCCCGGCCCTATACCTGCAGCCATCATTACAATTTGCAGCGCATCAGTTCCATTCGCGCATGTAATACAATGCTTTGCACCCGTGTAACCTTGCAGCTGCTCCTCCAGCTCAAAAACTGCCGGTCCCATAATAAAATTACCGCTTGAAAGCACTTTTTGCATAGCAGCACCCATCTCGGCTTTGTGCTCCTCATACTGCGCTTGGATATCAAAAAAAGGCTTCATCAAAACTCCACTTAAAACTTTTACACTAATCATCTTTTTACCACACCAAAAGCAAACTTAAAGGAAAGTAGCAAAAAGATAAACAAACAACTAAAAACTAGTAGCTTTATAAATATTCTATAATTAAAATCAAACACTACCCTCCGTGTAACCTGCAAGACTCAGTAGCATTTCAAAATACAATAGTATGAGCTTACGCTAAAGTTTAACAAGATAAAATTTAAGGGAAGCCTAACAATAACTCAGGCAAAGGTCAATGAATTATTGGGGTGCAATCAGAGGACCAAAATACAGTCTCCTAATGTAAGCCATAATATCGAAATTATAGCGTAACAAAGATTTACAGACACAACCCCCTAAACCACCTTAGCATCACAACCAGAAGCACAACCCTTACAGGCTTTTGTAATGCCGCACGCACCGCCACTAAAATCAAAACGGGATGGCGCCTTTCGTGCTATATAAAGCAAAGCACTATAACTGAGCACCATAAGCACAAGCATTGCCGCTAAATAACAAGAAGCAGAAACCAGATGGGTACTTAACTGACTAAACTGAAAAGCACAAGTAGCCGCTACATACGCCACTACCGTACTCCATACCGTTGATAAACCCGCCCAAAAACGCCCACCCTCACGCGCCGTGGCCGCAACCGCTGAAACACACGGAACGTAAAGTAATACAAACAATAAATAACAAAAAGCACGCCAAGGTGTTTGAAAATGATGTACCATCTGACCCATCGCCGATTGATCCATCACTGCATCAGCCCGATTAGCCTCAAAAGGATTCACCCAAGCCTCTGCACTAATCCCAGTAAAACCATCTTTCATTTCTTGCCATAAGTCCTGAAACTTCTCCTTCCAAACAAACGGCTCGGAACTACTGGCATCATCTGCATGCTGGGAATACAAAGTATTAAGCGTTCCAACCACCACTTCCTTCGCCAAGGTACCTGTAAGCAAGCCCACCGTTGCCGGCCAATTATCCTTGGTAATACCGATGGGCTCAAACACCGGAGTAATCGCTTTAGATACCACAGAAAGCGCAGAATCTTGCTGCTTGGAATACACCAAATGACCATCAAAACTTACCGCATTCATACATCCAAGCAAAATAGAAATAGGAATAATATACTTACCGGCCCGCACTACAAAAAAACGCAGCTTTTGCCAAGTATGCTTTAACAAGGCACCAATTTGCGGGCGATGATACTCTGGCAACTCCAAAATAAAGGCCTCACACTTGCCCAGCAATATGGTTTTCTTCAGCGCCAATGCAGTAAGCAAAGCCGCCAAAACCCCAATAATATACAATATAAACACCACAAGCGCGCCGCGATGCGGGAAAAATGCCGCAGCAAAAACCCCAAAAATAGCCAAACGTGCCCCACAAGACATAAACGGTGACATCATCATGGTAATTAAACGATCTCTACGCTGCTCAAGCGTTCTGGTGGCCATAATCGCCGGCACATTACAACCAAAACCAATAATTAAAGGAATAAACGACTTACCCGGCAAGCCCACCGCCAACATAATGCGATCCATCACAAATGCCGCCCGCGCCATATAACCTGAATCTTCTAAAAAACATAAAAATAAAAACATCAAACCAATTTGTGGGATAAAGGCAATAACCGTATTAATACCCAAACCTAAACCATCAGCAAAAAATGCCGTCACCCAACTTGGTGCATGCAAATACATACACAAAGCACGCAGACCATCCATAATAAAAAGCTCTGAGCCGGTATCAAAAAAAGGCTGCAAGGCACTACCAATCGTAATAGAAAATTCAAAAAGCAAATACATTACCAGTAAGAAAATGGGCAAACCCAAGTAACGATTCAAACACACCGCATCAATACGATCACTGATGCGCTTTGCAAAAGTTTTTTTATTTTCCACCGCCTGTTCTATACACTGATTCAGCAAGCCAAAGCGGGCATTAGCCATTGCTAAGTTTGCCTCCGTTCCACATAGCTCTGCCACATGATCCTGAACTTTTTGAATCTGCACCTTCTGCGCCTCATCCTCGCTAAAACCAGTCTCTAAAAGCCAGCCTGCGCGCCATTTTGCCTCCGGCGTTTCATAGCTCTCTGGTGCAATAAATTCAGCAATAGTATTAATTCCCTGCTGCAAAGCATCCGGGTATGCATTGCGCAAAACATCAGAAGAATGCGCCTGCGCCAAAGATTCTAAAAATGCCGCCTTACCTTTGCCTACTCTGGCATTCATTGGCACGACCACCACCCCTGTTTGTCGTGACAATGCATCATAATCAATAACCACACCATTTTTTTTGGCAACATCAATCATATTCACCACAAGCACAACCTTTACCCCCAAAGACAAAAGCTGCATGGTCAAGTATAAATGACGCGCCAAGTGCGCTCCATCTACAATATTGACAATAATATCACTTTGATGCGCTAATAAATATTCTCTAGCTATTTGCGCATCTAGCGCGCCTTCTTCTGGCGGCAACATCAGCGTGTAAATACCTGGCAAATCTACTACTTCATAACCTTGACCTTGATGGCTAAAACTTCCGGTTTTCTTATCGACCGTAACCCCCGGCCAATTACCAACCTTTTGTTTACTTCCAGTTAACAAGTTAAACAAGGAGCTTTTTCCAGCATTAGGGTTGCCCACCAGGGCAATATTTACTTTATCTTTCATCTATTGCCTCCAAGATCAAATCCTCCAAAAGCGACTTGCGAACACTGATGCGCGTTCCCTGAACATGTAAAATATAAGGATCACCCAATGGCGCTTTTTGCATCACTGTAAAATGGCGCCCTGGCGCTAAACCCATAGACATAAGATGCTGCTGAGCATGCAAGGATAAAGCCGCTCTAAAACCTTTCACCTTGTAACTAGTGTGCACTTTAATAGCCAATGTTTTTAACCTACTTATCTATTTTTTGCGCCATCATATACATATTAAACGGTCTCGTCAAGAAGAAAATGAGATTCATTATCATTTAAAAACAAAATAGCTTATTTTTATTTTTTTAAGAGATATCTCAAAGCCCTACTAAGCAAACAACCATCTCAAGCAAAAGAAATCATCCTTGATAATATTAAATATAGGAAATAAAAAAATACTTAACTACCATAAAAACAACTATAAGTTGCGGAAATGAGATGTTCAAACAAACGCTAAATGTGTTCATGCAGTTTTGTATCATTTTGTCTTTTAGCATCCTGTGTCCAATATTGTCTTACGCCGCTGAGGCATACGAGCAAAATGAAAAAATACTGACCGTTGGCGTTCTAGATAATCACATGCCTATTTCAACGGTTAAAGATGGGATACCTCAAGGTATTGGTGTAGACTTGTTTAAAAAGATCGCCAATAGTCTTTCTCTGAACTATAAAATTTACGAAGTTAAAGATCCATATCTAGGGATAGAGCTAACTAAACTGGGTCTATTTGATGTTTTAATTGGGCCCTATCAAAATCAAGCAAAATTTTCTCAAACTCTAGACTTTAGCGTTCCTTTTTTTGCTGGAGGAACACAATTGTATAGCAAAAAGCAAACAATCAGCTTCTCGAGTCTCATAAAAATTGTATGGTCTCCATTATTAACTAATACCATAATTTTATTTACTATAGTGTTTAGTATTTTAGCAATTCTCTTATGTATTGGAGAAATTCACAATAGAAGGAAATCCTCAAGCTTAACAGAAGAAGTAAGCCATACCATTTGGGTAACCTTATTTATGGTACTTGGTGAAATTATCCACGACCCTAAAACGAACATTGGAAAACTATCAATTTTCTTAATGTACATAAGCTCCATTGCCGTTTTAACCATAGTGGGTTCTTCAATTTCTGCATCTATTATTCAAATATCTCAATTTTCTGAATTAAATATATCTGTTCCAGAAGAAATCCAAGGTAAAAACATTGGTGTTATCAGCAATTCAGCAGAAGAAGATCTTGCTAGAAGTTATGGTGCAGATATTTATGAAGGAGAAAATCTATCTGCTTTGTTTAAAGCCTTGGATAACAATACAATTGAAGGCATACTAAGCATTTACTCTACTACTGATTATTTCATTGAGCATAAGCAGATCAAGAATATACAAAACAGTCCCTTTTTCTTTGACCGCAACCTTTTCAACTTTGCATTCCCAAACAATAGCCCACTACTAGAGCCCTTTGATAAGGCCATCGTAAGCCTTCAAAACACAAGACAAAACAAAGATATATGCACTAAGTATATTGAAAAAAATTTAGAGGACTGCATATTATGAAGACTCTTACATTAAACGTACTTTTACTACTATGTACACTATCTGGATTAACTTTTGCAGATACATTTGAATTCAAATCAGACCCATACCCCCCTTACATTATTGCCGATCAATATAATAATTTTTCTGGCGGTACTATTAGAGGAACTATTATACCAATATTTCAAGCCCTCCTAACTCCTATTAATATACAGATAAAGCCATGGCCCAAAGTCATTGATACAATGATCAGCGGAGAAACAGATGGAACACTTGCTATGAAAGATGCCTTCAGATCTAAATATATGATTTTTAGCGATCCTGTCTATGATGCAGATCAAGTACTTTTTTACTATAAAAATTACAACCCCATTGGTTCATACAAAGATAATAGTCAACTATCAAATTATAAAATAGGCCTTGTAAAAGGATATAGCTATAAAACTCAATTCTACAAAGACATATTTAAGTTCCGAATTGATGCCCGATTTGCAAACTCAGACCAGGAAAATATCGAAAAACTACAAAAAGGGAAGCTCGACTACTTAGTAGGAAATAAGGATGTTATTATGTACCTTATCAATCAATCAAATTTTGATAACAAGAACTTTAAATACCAAAAAAAACCCATATTCAAAGACTACCTTTATCTTGCAGTTTCAAAAAAATCAAATTTCAGAGATATTATTCCAAAATTTAACCAAAAGCTTAAAGAATTAAGAAAAAAGGCATCATCAAGCCCTTAAACAAACCCAAACAAGGAAAAAAATGAAATTATTCAATAAAATTAGCTCACAAATTTTACTCATTTTAGCATTATGCTTTTGCAGCATATATGCAGCGGATAACAACAAAGTATTAAAGATTGGTGTAAACACCGATAAAATGCCCATATCAGGATATGAACATCAAAAATTTATAGGTATTGGCGTAGATATATTCAAAGAGATAGCACAGAAGCTTTCATTGGAATATAAATTTGTTCCTGTAAAATATGGATCAAAAATACTTGATAAAATGAAAAACAACGATTTGGATATCCTTATTGGGCCAAATACACCCCATCACTATCATAGTTATAAAATACTCTATAGTTCGCCATTTTTTGTTGAAGGCTCACAACTATTTAGTAAAAAAAATAAAATTACAATTTTAGAGGTTCTAAAAATCTTGTGGACCCCTTTGTTATACCATTCTTTACTAGCAGCACTGCTAATATACACTACATTCAGCTATATATGCTATAAATATGAAGCAAAAAATGCTCTTAAAAAAGAACAAATAGAAAAAGAAAAAAACAACATAATCTGGAACGCTTTATTTGCTTTTACTGGAGAAATGATAAAAGAGCCCAAAACCAACATTGGCAAATCATGTGTGTTTATACTAATAGTAACCTCAATGATTATGCTTTCACTTCTTGGCGCATCGATAACCTCATCCATTATTCAAATAACAAATTTCTCTAAATCTAATATAAAAAATCATGCCGATATATTTGAAAAAAAAGTTGGGGTATTACAAAATGAAGCTTCATTACAAAATAAAATTCACAGGTACAATGGATTCATAAAGAAAAGCGCAAACTATACCGAACTATTTCAGCTTCTAAACGATGGCGATGTCGATTATATTTTAGGAAACCGCTCCAATATAAACCATTTTATAAGAGAAAATCATATTCCCAACATTATAAGTAGTGACTTTTATTTTAGCAAACGGTTTTTTAGTTTTGTCTTCTTTAAGAATAACAATGTATACCATGACATAAATAACGAGCTAATAAAAAGACAACAATACGATCAAAATGACAAAATATGTGATTATTACTTACCCAAAAGCTCACATGACTGCATATTATAAATTGTAGGCTTGAAGCCAATAAAAAATATTTGACCGCACCTAAAAATGCACCATTAATTATGCTTGTTGTAATACCAAATGACCACATTTACGCCCCGGGCGTGGCTCTTTGTGATAATCATAGCGTGCAATTAGGGGTTTCTCTGACAGTTGCGGTGGTTTTTCACCAATAACATTTTCCATATACAGATCCGCTCTCACTACTTCTATGTCCTTTAAGGGCAAGCCACATACTGCACGGACATGAGATTCAAACTGGGAAACATTGCAGGCTTCAATTGTTAAATGACCAGAATTATGGACCCTGGGAGCCATTTCATTAAACCACAGCCCGCCTGATTGTGTTACAAAGAATTCTATTGCCAAAACTCCCACATAATCAAGCTGTTTGATAAGCGCACAAGCGTACTGCTGAGCCTGTTTCTCTAAAGCAGCATCAAAACCCCCTATTTGTGAACGCCGTAAAATACCCTGATGATGGGTATTTTTTAGCAGCGGATAAAAACGCATCTCACCGTGTTGATCCACTGCAGTAATCAAAGAACATTCACAAGCAAAATCTACCAGTGCCTCAACAATACAGGCCTGATTTTGACACTGGGCATAGATCGCATCAAGATCGCTTTTTTGCGTGATGCACCACTGGCCCTTGCCATCATAACCCTCACGCCTGGTTTTTAAAATTGCCCCTTCAGGCAATTGCTTCATGGCATTAGATAAATCTTCTATGCTATTAACTTCATAATAAGCACCACATGGAATACCAAGTTCAGTTGCTTGATTTTTTTCCATTAATCGATCTTGGGCACAGGCCAAGGCCTTTGCCCCGGGATGAACGGGTGTAATATCGTTTAAGGCCTTTATAAGTTTTGGATCGATATTTTCATTTTCCAAACTTAATACATCCATTTGCTCAGCAAAGGCTTTGAGCGTATCCCAATCAGATAATGCGCCAACTACACACTTTGCCGTATAGGAGGCCGGATCATCTTTGGCTTGCGTATAAGCATAAAGATCAACACCTAAAGATTGCGCCGCTGTGCCTAGTAACTGGGCTAATTGACCGCCGCCTAAAATACCTAACTTCATGTTCCTGGATCCAACTTTTGTAAAACCGCCTCAGTTTGCGCCAGCCTGTATGCTTGATAACG
The DNA here is from genome assembly GCA_902563055.1 of uncultured Gammaproteobacteria bacterium. Taxonomy (GTDB): domain Bacteria; phylum Pseudomonadota; class Gammaproteobacteria; order Francisellales; family CACEW01; genus CACEW01. The sequence continues at coordinate 52,274 of CACEWE010000007.1, forward strand.
CTCCATTACCTCAGAGTCCTGTGTGGCTATGATACTCACCGCTAATAATGCTGCATTATGCGCGCCGGCTGCCCCAATGGCTAAAGTACCCACCGGAATGCCTTTGGGCATTTGCACAATGGACAACAGTGAATCAAGCCCTCCTAGGGTTTTGGTTTCAATGGGAACCCCTAAAACCGGAAGCGGTGTTTGCGCAGCTAGCATTCCTGGCAAATGCGCACTCCCTCCAGCGCCTGCAATAATCACTTTTAAGCCACGCCCCAAGGCCTCTTTAGCATAACTTGAGAGTAAATCAGGCGTGCGGTGCGCCGAAACAATTTGTTTTTCATAAGCCACACTAAACTCATCTAGCATCTGGCACGCTATCGACATAATAGGCCAATCAGACTGCGACCCCATCACCACCCCAATTTGTGCTGCCATCTTTTTCTCCTTTTCTAAAACCAATACGCAATCACGGCCATCAAGCCAAAGCCTAAAAGCACAAAACTATACTGCCTGACATTACAACATTTTTCCACCATGACCGAGCGACTTAAACCATGTAGCGTACCCAAATACAAAAATGTACCAGCCGCTAAGGAATTAATTGACGCTAGTAAAGGTAAAGAGGCATTATCGTGATGAATCAAACTTCCAGCAAGCAAGCCAATTGGTGTCATGAGTGCAAAGAAAAGATAATAGCTCAACCTTCTAGCTAAAGAATCAGGCGATTGGTTAATTTGCACCGATAAGGCAAAACCCTCAGCCCACTTATGACCAACAATCGCAATAGCTAAAACACTAAAAAGTTCAAAATTGCTCGCCACTCCCAAAGCACCACCCTCTAAAAGCGAATGGATACTTAGCATAATTACTGGCAACAATACAAAACTTTTAGGATCTTTATGAGCATATTTTTCTCTGGTAAAATGCTCAAACCATAACAGAAACAAAAGCATCAATCCTGCAATTAAAGCTGCAAGTGGATAGCCATAACCTGCCTCACTAAACATCTCGCTAGAATCAGGGAGCATATGCATTAAGCCCGCCCCTAAAAAAACGCCACTGGCAAAAGCCTCTGCTAGTGGGAAGCTGGAGACCTTTTGTTGTCTTTTAGCAAAAGGATACCAACCAGAAATTAAGGTTAACACTAATAAAAAGGCTGCTAAAAGATATTTCAAGCCTATAAATTCAAACACGTCTATCGCCACAGCTTGCTGATCATGACTATTTATAAAGAATTTACAGCCAAATTGCAATCACGGCCATTAAAGCAAAACCCAAAACCACAAAACTGTATTGACGCATATTACAACATTTTTCAATCATCACCGCACGATTTAAACCATGCAAAGTCCCTAAGTACAAGAAGGTACCGGCAGCCATTGCGTTAATAGAAGCAATAAGCGTTGCAGATTCACCATAGTGATGTACCAAACTGCCTCCAACAATTCCAAGCGGCGTCATGAGCGCAAAAATGACATAGTAAGCCAAACGGGTTCGAAAACGTAAATCCGCTTTGTTTATCTGTACCGCCAAAGCAAAACCTGCAGCCCACTTGTGCCCCAAAATAGCGATAGCCAGAACGCTTAGTAAAGCAAAATGCTCTACCAAGCCTAATGCACCACCCTCTAAAAGCGAATGAATACTCAACATAATAACCGATATTAAAACAAATGATCCCTGGTTATGATGCTGATACAATTCACTTCCGTAGTGTTCAAACCACAATAATACTAAAAGTACACTTACTGCAATCAGTGCTGCAAAAGGATAATCATAGCCGGCCTCAACAAAAGACTGCGCAGCTTCTGGCAACATATGAATGAGACCTGCACCAATAAAAACCCCACTGGCAAAAGCATCCGCCAATGGAAAAGTGTGTGTGCTTGTTTTGCGTTTAGCAAAAGGATACCAACCTGAAACTAAAGTTAGTAACAGCAAAAAAGCAGCCAAACCATATTTTATATCTAGAAAATTATCCAAATCAATCCTCCTACCCACAAGACTTGATTAAAAAACAGCCATTATACTGATCGCGCGCAGCATAGTCAAGCAAAAAATGATAGTCATTCTCATTTAACAACATAAAAGTAACACAAAATATCAAAGCGTTAATCTATTTTTCCGCATAAGAGTGCGCTAATGTTTAAAACAACGCAGCCCCGTAAAGACCATGGCTAAATCTAATGCATTGCACGCATCGATGACTTCTTGATCGCGTTTTGAGCCCCCAGGCTGCATAATCAGACCAATACCAGTGTCTTTTAAAAGCTCAATACTATCAGCAAAAGGAAAAAAACCATCCGAAGCTAATAAAGCTCCTTCAAGCTGTCCGGCGGCTTTTTTAAGTGCTTGTTCCATCGCATCGACTCTGGATACAAAACCGCCGGCAATACTGATGCTTACTTGATCCTTAACAATAACAATCGCATTAGAGGGTACATTTTTTAATACTTTCCAAGCAAAGGCGATATCTTTTTTATAAGCTTGATGATTTTTTTTCTGTGTTACAGGTGTAATATCTTCAATAGTTATTTTAGATCGATCCCGCTGTTGTACCAATAAGGCATTGTGCAATAAACGATGATGGTTTTTAGAATCCAATACTTGGCCATGGGTATCTAAAACACGAAGATTTTTTTTCTGTGCCAAAATACCACGTGCCGCCTCAGTATACTCTGGCGCAATAATCACTTCTAAAAACTTATCGCTTAAAAATTCTGCGGCAGCTTCATCAAGCGCACCATTTAAGGCTACAATCCCTCCAAACGCCGACAAGGAATCGGCCTGATAAGCTTTTTTTAGTGCTGTAGTATGCGTAGTATCTTGTGCCACACCACAAGCTTGGGTATGTTTAACCACCACGCAAGCAGGATAATCAAAAGCACAAACTTGGCTATAGGCCGCATCTGCATCAAGCAAATTATTATACGAAAGCTCTTTTCCTTGATGCACCGTCGCATCCAATATACTAAAACCTTCTTGATCTAAGCGGTAAGAACTTGCACTTTGATGGGGATTTTCACCATAGCGCAATGCAGTTTGGTTTTGTGCAAGGAGCGCAGGAAGCGGGCTTTGCTTATTGAGATACTGACAAATAGCATGATCATAGCGCTGGGTATGCATAAAGGCCTTGGTCGCAAGTTGCTTACGCGCCTGCATACTTAAACCCTGCGGTAATTGCGCTGCGACATCGTTATAATCATCCGGATCACACACCACATGGACATAGCGCATATTTTTTGCTGCTGCTCGAAGCATACACGGGCCGCCTATATCAATATTTTCTATTGCTTCTTCAAATTGATGTTTTTTTGCGATGGTTTCGCAAAATGGGTATAGATTTACAACCACCAAGTCGATCCATTCTATTTGGTGTTCTTTGGCTTCTTGCTGGTGAATATTTCTCAAACCTAAAATGGCACCATGAATTTTAGGATGCAGTGTTTTAACCCTTCCTTGCATCATTTCCACACACCCGGTGACATCTTTGACTTTTATGGCTTTAATTCGAGCATCTGTTAAGGCCTGATACGTACCGCCGGTGGATATAATTTCAATACCCGCATCCACTAAAGCCTGGGCAAAAGGGACAATGCCACGCTTATTTGAAACCGATAATAAAGCACGTCTTATGGGATATTGATCCACTACTTTCTCCAGATAATTCATCAAGCAAAAAGCATACGGTATATCTTGGCTAAGATCAAGAAGTGCCTTTTGAAACAATAGTAGCAGTTGAACCAAAAGTTGCTTAATAATACCTAATGTTGCGCAACTCTGTCTGTGGCCATCCCAGGATGCTTCTATGATGAAAGTCAATCTATTATTGAAAGAACATTTGCATGGATTGCCTGGCATTGTAGAATCTCATTTATTTCACAACATATGGTTATAAACTTAAAAAAATACACAAAAAAACCAACAATTAAATATAAACAATTTTCGCTTGACCTTACCATTAAACCATAATATAATATTGATTAATATTATTTTATAGCGGGTTAAAATTATGGATTATAATCAAGTTTATTCTCTACGCTATGTAGGTGCATACTGGGATTTAAACATCTTAGTGACTTAGCCTACCGATAGCAAGGTAGGAAATATGCATACATAGAGTTTAAGCTTAACAACAAAGCCTTTTATTCTTAATAGCACCAAATCTTCTTCCTTGGGCACATATTTAAACTAGACCAATATATTCGATTACAAATAAATACAAAATTAACCAAAAAAAACAGTAAATATTTTATTAAAACCCTAACAATAATGACTATAGGAAAAACATAATCCAAAAACTAAAACAAACATAGCGCACAAAAAAGTGCTCTAGACATACACAAACAGAAGGAAAAAAATAATGCACAAATTATCGATAATACAAAAAGCAAAGACATTCGCACCGCGTCTTACAGACGTAAAATTAGATGAATACGAACCAAAAAGTGAACAAGGGAAAAATTTACATGAAGATATAGATATTATTCTTAAAGTAGATACCGAAACTATGAGTAATGAAGAAAAATCACAACAGATACGCCAACGTTGTTTAGATGAATATGCCAAGCATTTTTATTTTGATGACAAGGAGGAGGAGACAGACATTGTAGGACAATGGCTTGCGGCGGACTTGAAAAAAAACCCGGAACTTTCTCGTGTAATATACCCTACCTACATACAGGATGACTTCTTGAAAAAGAAGATAGGGACAAAAGCCCACTACTATTTACAAATATTACAAGATATAGTTTTCATTAGATCCAAAATAAAAGCGAAACTTAAGATAAACCATGAAGACGACGACATACAAATTTTTGATACCGTTAATCGGATAGTCCAGTTTTATCATGACAGGCCAAATAACGATCCTTCAACTAACGATCCTTCAACCCATCCTTCAACTTATTGTATAAGCCTCATACTTGTGCACTACAAAAAGACATTAGATGCGAGTATAAAAAAATACCTTGAGGAAAGTCTAATTGAACTAAATAGAATAAACACTGATACCAAGATTACAACAAAAAAAGCAGCAAGGAGTAAAATCAGCAACATAAGGGCTGTAGTTAAGCAAAGACAGGAGTTGCTCTCTAATTGGGATATACAATATCCTGAGTCTCCTTCTCCTGCTTTTGGCTCTCCTCGTGCTTCTGGTTCTCCTGCTGCGACTTCTCGTGCTTCTGGTTCTGCTTCTGCTTCTGCTTCTGCTTCTGCATCAAA